>NZ_LZMJ01000021.1:0-15534 GCF_001665495.1 Rhodococcus sp. 852002-51564_SCH6189132-a | reverse complement strand
TATCCGGCCCCCCCCCCCCCGGCGGCGGGGTTTTCTCTATGCTTTCGTTCCTTTTTATCGTCCTCCCATCACCCGGTGGGGGGGGGGCGGGTCCCTCCCCCCCCCCACCCTCCTCGGGCAGTGCGTCGGCGCTGGAGCGGGGGTGCTCAGCCCGATCGGAAGCGACGGGCGCCGACCGATCAGAAGCGACGGGCGCCGACCGATCAGAAGCGACGGGCGCCGTCGATCAGAAGCGACGGGCGCCGTCGACGGGCATCGAGTTCAGCGGTGCGATCTTGACCGGCTGGCTCGAGGTGGAGGCGTGCACGATGTTGCCGCCGCCGATGTAGATGCCGGTGTGGCTGCCGCCGTAGAACGACACGACGTCCCCGGGCTGCAGAGCCGCGACGTCCACCGGGGCACCGGCGGAGGCCTGCTCGTAGCTGGTGCGCGGGACGCTCAGACCGGCCTGCTTGTAGGCCCACTGCACGAGACCCGAGCAGTCGAAGGAGCTCGGGCCGGCAGCGCCGTAGACGTAGGGGGCACCGATCTTCGACTGCGCGGCGTCGGCAGCGCGCTGGCCGACAGAGCTGAAGGGGGCGGTGAAGGAACCGGACTGAGGCGCGGGGGCGGCCTCGGGGGCCGGCGGAACGATGTTGGCGATCTCCGGCGGCACGGTCACACCGGCCGGGAGGTCGAACGTTCCGACACCGGGAATGTTGATCGGCTCGGCCATCGCCGGGCCGGCCGAGACGGTGACTGCTCCGAGAGCAATGGCACCGGCGACGAGTGCGCGCCGGACGGTGCGCGTGCTGTTGTTCGAAACCACGAGGGGACGTTCTCCGTTTCTTCCGTTCACCCGCCGACCGAGTTAGCTGACGGGTTCGGGCCGGAAGATCAGCCCTACCCCTCCCCGCGAGCAGCGGAGGGGATTCACCCCGAGTACTACGTGTGGGTCCCCGGCTCACCGCTCCCGCAGACGGGAGAAGTGATTAGGCGGTAACCGTGCGGCTCCGACCCGGGGGTGGGGCGGAAACTCTCCGCTCGGTCTCGAAAAGATTACGAAACGGCATCGGTGAAGTCGACCGCCTTGCCGTGCGACCCGACCTTCTCGGCCCACCCCTGGAGGAATGCCGTCGCGGGGCAACGGTCCGATAACGGCGCGGTAACGGCCACTGTCCGGCGCGCCTCCGCTCGGGAGAGGCCCGGCGCCCGTTTCACCCGAGTTCCTTCCGGAAGAACCAGGTCAGGGCACGCTGACTCATCGACCGTCGACGAGGCGATGCGCCCGATTCGCCGGATTGTCGTTCCCGGAGGCCGATCGGTCTGTTCTCCGGCCTCCGTTTACCCTTCATCGAGCCGAAAAGAACGCAGTGTGATCCTCGTCTCCCCGTGCTCCGAACCCCGCTCCGAAGCCCGCTCGACGGCGTGTCGGTGACGCTTCCTAGGCTCTGCCGCATGACCTCGCCGCAACCATCCGCCCTCGGCGTGCAACTCGGTTTCGACGAGCTCGACACTCCGCTGCGCGAGACCACCTTCGTCGTCGTCGACCTCGAGACGACCGGCGGGAAGGCAGCCGAGGACGCCATCACAGAGATCGGCGCGGTGAAGATCCGCGGGGGCGAGGTGCTCGGCGAGTTCGCGACCCTCGTCGATCCGGGGCGACCCATCCCCCCGTACATCGTGCAGCTCACCGGCATCACCACCGCGATGGTCTATGCGGCGCCCAAGGTCGAGGAGGTGCTGCCCGCCTTCCTGGAATTCGCGTCCGGAGCGGTGCTCGTCGCACACAACGCCGGATTCGACGTCGGCTTCCTCGAGGCGGCCACGGCGCAGTGCGAACTCGCGTGGCCCCGCTTCCAGGTGCTGTGCACCGTCAAGCTGGCCCGCCGCGTCCTCGGACGCGACGAAGCGCCGTCGGTGAAGCTGTCCGCGCTGGCCGAACTGTTCCGGGTCTCCACCGTGCCCACCCACCGCGCCCTGGACGACGCACGCGCCACCGTGGACGTCCTGCACGCCCTCATCGAACGGGTCGGCAACCAGGGCGTCCACAGCCTCACCGAACTGCGCGACTATATGCCGGTGGTCACCGCCGAGCAGAGGGCCAAACGCGCACTCGCCGCGCATCTGCCGCGCAAACCGGGTGTCTACATGTTCCGCGGCCCGTCGGACGAGGTGCTGTACGTCGGCACGGCGGTCGACCTGCACCGGCGTGTCCGTACCTATTTCACGGGCTCCGAGACGCGACCGCGGTTGCGCGAGATGGTCGCGCTCACCACACGCATCGATCACGTCGAATGCGCCCACGGGCTCGAGGCCGGCGTCCGCGAACTCCGGTTGATCGCGGCCCACACCCCTCCCTACAACCGCCGGTCGAAATATCCGATGCGCGGTTGGTGGATCATCCTCACCGACGAGGCGTTCCCGCGCCTCGCCGTGAGCCGCACCCCCGGACCCGACTCGGTCGGCCCGTTCTCGGTGCGCGCCGACGCCGCGGATGTCGCGGCACTGCTCGCGGAGATGTGCGGTCTGCGCACGTGCACGCGCAGGATCGGCCGTACGGCCCGCCACGGCGACCGCTGCCCGCCCGTCGCGGTCGGGGGCTGCGCCGCAGCCGCCTTCGGGGTCCAGGACGCCTCCGCCTACGCAGCCCAGGTCGAGCGTGCGCGCGCGGTCGTCCGCGGAACCGCCGACGACGCCGTCGAATCGGCGCAGCAGCGACTCGACGCCCTCGTGCGCGACCAGCTGTTCGAGAACGCCGCCCGCCTCCGCGACCGCCTCGCCGCCGCCCTCGTCGCGCTGCGGCGCACGCAACGCCTCGCGGCGCTGGCGGCCGTCGACGAACTCGTCGCCGCGCGACCGCGGGCCGAGGGCGGGTGGGAGTTCGCCGTCGTGCGCGCCGGTCGTCTCGCGTCCGCCGGAGTGGCACCGCGCGGTGTGCGCCCGATGCCCGTCGTCGAGGCGATCGTCGCCGCGGCCGAGACGGTGCGGCCGTCACCCGGCCCGCTCCGGGGCGCGTCCCCGGAGGAGATCGGTCTGGTCGCACGTTGGCTCGACGGCGAGGGCATCCGCATCGTCCGGGCGAGCGAGGGCTGGTGCGAACCGACACGGGGTGCGGGCCGGTGGAGCACGTGGGCCGAGCTCGCCCGCGACGCCCGCGCGGTCCGCAGGCTCCTCTCCGCCGACGACCCGCACCGCTTAGGCTGATGCAATCCCCGAGGAAGGTTGAAGGAGACCCCATGATCAACGCGATCGTCCTGATCGATGCCGAGGCGAACCGTATCCCCGAGACCGCGCAAGCGGTGGCCGACCTCGACGGTGTCGACACGGTGTACTCCTGCGCGGGCGACGTCGACCTCGTGGCCGTGGTCCGGGTCCGCGACCACGAGAAGATCGCGGAGGTCGTCACCCGGGGCATCAACAAGATCGACGGCGTGACGAAGACCGTCACCCACATCGCATTCCAGTCGTACTCGAGCGCCGACGTCGAGGCCGGTTTCTCGATCGGGAACTGACACCCCGCAGCACCACCGACGACCGCCGGGCCCGCACCGATGCAGTGCGGGCCCGTCGTTCGTGTGTCCTTATTCTTCTCCGGTCATTTGTGTCCGGAACCGGCACCCAGCCGCGTGGTGACCTCGGCCCACTGCTCCAGGACGGCCGTGGCCCGGCCGCTGTCGATCGCCTCTGCCGCCGTCTCGAGCCCGGCCGTGAGGGCATCCTCGAGAACGCCGTCGACGCCCCGGAAAGCCGCGATTGCCCCGGCGGCGTTGAGGAGCACGGCATCGCGCACCGGCCCTGTCTCCCCCGCCAGCATCGCCCGCGCGATCGCCGCGTTCTCCGTGGCGTCGCCTCCGCGGAGTGCCTCGAGCGGAACCCGTTCGATACCGAGATCGCGCGGATCGAGCGTCACGACCCGGACCTCGCCGCCGTGGACGACGTGCACGCGCGAGGTCGTGGAGGTGGTCAGTTCGTCGAGACCGTCGTCGCCTCGGACGACGAGCGCCGAATTGCCGCGCTGCGCGAGCACACCGGCGACGGTCGGGACGAGCGGTTCGAAGGCGCACCCGATCAGGCCGGCGCTCGGGCGGGCCGGATTGGTGAGCGGGCCGAGGACGTTGAAGACCGTCGGGATGCCGATCTGCTTGCGCGGTGCGGCCGCGAAACGCAGCGCCGGGTGGTAGACCGGCGCGAAGCAGAATCCGATCCCGGCCTCGGCGACCGAGCGGGCCACCTCGTCGGGTCCGAGATCGATGTGCACTCCGAGCGCTTCGAGCACGTCGGCGCCGCCGCTCTTGGACGAGGCGGCGCGGTTGCCGTGTTTGACCACGCGAATACCCGCTGCGGCGACGACCAGCGAGGCCATCGTGGAGATGTTGACGGTGTTCGCCCGGTCGCCACCGGTGCCCACGACGTCGACCACGTCACCGTCGACCGGGACCAACCGGGCGTAGTCGAGCATCGTGTCGGCGAGTGCCCGCACCTCCTCGGGTGTCTCGCCCTTCATCTTCAGAGCGACACCGAAGGCCGCGATCTGAGCGGGAGTGGCGTTGTCGGAGAAGATCTCGCTCATCGCCCATCGCGCCTCCGCGGCGGACAGGTTCTGCCCGGCCGTGAGCACTCCCAGGACGGAGGGCCAGTTCTGCGTCACCTCGTCCGCGTCTCGCGTCGCGTTCATCGCACCTGCCCTCGCCGCATCTCGCTCCTCACCGGGCACCGGCGTGCCCTCCGACCGGTCAGCTTAGCCAGCGGAATCCTGCGGTTGCAGAGCGTCCCATCCCAGGGCCGTTCCACCGAGCCGCTGGGCAAGCGAGGCCATGCGCGACTTCTCCTGCGCACAGTGCAGTGCATCGAGGACCTGCACGCGCTGCAGGATCACCGAGGCGCCCGCGACGGCCGCGGCTGGGACGTTCCCGTCGCCGGTCCCGGCCACGACGTAGCCGTCCTGCCCGGCCAGTTCCGCCGCCCGGTCCACCCTGTCGGCGGGCAGGGCGAGGTGGTGCCGCAGAACCGCCTCGTCCTCGGCCTGCCACACAGGTGTCGCCTCGGCGGCACGCTCGAGCGCCGTCGAACACGCCTCCGCGTCGTCGAAGGACGAGACGACCACGACCAGGTCGGGCCGGTTCGCGTCGAGCGGTTCGCTGCGCCGACCGATCAGGGACCGCAGCCACCCCCGAACACCCTTTTCGGTACTCATGTCACCACGATCGCACGTGACCTCCGCGACCCTCCGAAATGTCCCGTGTGACACCCCTCCGAGCACCCGCCACCGAGTGCCCACCTGGAGAAATACAGGTCCGGGACCTGCACGGACGCGCCGATTTCGGCCCCGATTGCCCAAGACGTACTACGACGGGTCATACTAGCCAGCGTGACGAGCGCAGTAGGGACTTCAGGATCTGCAATCACACAGCGCGTGCACTCGTTGAACCGGCCCAACCTGGTCAGCGTCGGCACCATCGTGTGGTTGTCCAGTGAGCTCATGTTTTTCGCAGGGCTCTTCGCCATGTACTTCGTGGCACGGGCACAGGCCCCGGAGGGCATGTGGCCGCCCCCGCCCACCCACTTGAACCTGTGGTTGGCGGTACCGATCACCATGGTGCTGATCGCTTCTTCCTTCACCTGCCAGCTGGGCGTCTTCGCCGCCGAGCGCGGCGACGTCTTCGGCCTGCGACGGTGGTACATCATCACCCTCGGCATGGGCACCTTCTTCGTGCTCGGTCAGGGCTACGAGTACATCACCCTGGTGAAGGACGGCACGACCATCCCCGGCAGCGTGTACGGCTCGGTGTTCTACATGACCACCGGTTTCCACGGCCTGCACGTCATCGGCGGCCTCATCGCATTCGTTTTCCTGCTGTTCCGCACGAAGGTCAGCAAGTTCACGCCTGCGCAGGCCACTGCGGCCATCGTCGTTTCGTATTACTGGCACTTCGTCGACATCGTTTGGATCGCGCTGTTTGCCACGATTTATTTCATCCGTTAGCCAGCTGAACGCCCAGGCAGCCCCCTGACGTCCAGTCCGTCCCGACATAAAAAAAGGGATACAGATGAGTTCATCCCCACCTCTCGCCTCCGAGGGTGACATGCCCGGTCGATCCTCTGCAGCCGATGCTGCGAAGTCCCGCCGCCAGCGCAAGATGCGCCGGCGCGTCACCGGAGCGTTGGTCCTTGCGCTCGGTCTCCTCAGCGCAGGCTTCATCGCCTCCGCACTGACACCTGCCCCGCAGGTGGCTACAGCGCAGGACGACCAGAGCGCTCTGATCCGCGAGGGTCAGCAGCTCTACGAGACCTCCTGCGTGACCTGCCACGGTGTCAATCTTCAGGGCGTCCAGGACCGCGGTCCCAGCCTCATCGGTGTCGGCGAGGCCGCCGTCTACTTCCAGGTCTCCTCGGGCCGCATGCCGATGATGCGCAACGAGGCCCAGGCCCTCCGCAAGGACCCGAAGTTCGACGCTGCGCAGACCGACGCGCTCGGCGCGTACATCCAGGCCAACGGTGGAGGCCCGACGGTCATCCGCGACGAGAACGGCGAGATCGCCCAGTCGTCACTGCGCGGCAACGACATCGGACGCGGTTCGGAGCTCTTCCGCCAGAACTGCGCGTCCTGCCACAACTTCACCGGACGCGGCGGCGCGCTCTCGTCCGGCAAGTTCGCACCGAACCTGGATCCGGCCAACGAGCAGCAGATCTACACCGCGATGCTCACCGGCCCCCAGAACATGCCGAAGTTCTCCGATCGTCAGCTGACGGTCGAGGAGAAGAAGGACATCATCGCGTACATCAAGTCCGCCAGTGAGACGAGAGACCCGGGTGGCTACGGGCTCGGCGGCTTCGGCCCCGGTGCCGAAGGGCCGACCATGTGGGTCGTCGGCATGGTCGCCGTCGTCGGCGCTGCACTGTGGATCGGAGCAAGGTCATGAGTGGCGGCGAAACGCCGAACAAGCACACGGTCGAAGATCTCGACCGGATGAGCCGGGACGATCTCGTCACGCTCGGCACGAACCTCGACGGCGTCGACGTCGCGTTCCGCAAGGATCGCTGGCCCGTCGAAGGCACGCGTGCCGAGAAGCGGGCCGAGCGCAACGTCGCTTTCTGGTTCGCCCTCGCGGGCATCGCGGGTGTCGCGTTCATCGCGATCTACCTGTTCTGGCCGTGGGAGTACCAGGGCATCGGCGACGAGAACTACGGCTGGTACAGCCTCTACACCCCGATGCTCGGACTGACCCTGGGTCTGTCCATCCTCGGCATCGGCGTGGGCGCGGTGCAGTTCACCAAGAAGTTCATCCCCGAGGAGGTGTCGATCCAGGATCGGCACGACGGCGGCTCGCCCGAGGTCGATCGCAAGACGATCGTCGCCGAGCTCTCCGACTCGCTCGAGACGTCCACCCTGCCGCGCCGTAAGCTGATCAAGCGCACCGCGATCTTCGGTGGTGGCGCGCTCGGCCTCGGTCTGATCATGCCGCTCGGCGGCCTGATCAAGAATCCGTGGGCCGAGGGTGACCAGTCGTCGCTGTGGGTGTCGGGCTGGACTCCGCGCTACCCCGGCGAGACCATCTACCTGCGTCGCGACACCGGCCGCCCCCAGGACATCGTCCTGGTGCGCCCGGAGGACCTCGACGCCGGCGGTATGGAGACGGTGTTCCCGTTCCGCGAGTCCGATCGCGGTGACGACCACGCTCTGCTGCAGAGCCTGCGCGGCATCCGCAACGCCGTCATGCTCATCCGCCTGCGCACCGAGGACACCGAGCGTGTCGTCAAGCGCAAGGGCCAGGAGAGCTTCAACTACGGCGACTACTTCGCGTACTCGAAGATCTGCACGCACCTCGGCTGCCCGACCTCGCTCTACGAGCAGCAGACGCACCGCATCCTGTGCCCGTGCCACCAGTCGCAGTTCGATGCGCTGGAGTACGGCAAGCCGATTTTCGGTCCCGCTGCTCGCGCACTGCCGCAGCTTCCGATTACAGTGAACGAAGAGGGCTTCCTGGTCGCCAACGGTGACTTCATCGAGGCACTCGGCCCGGCATTCTGGGAGCGTCGCCCGTGAGTACTGCAACCCCGTCCCGCGCCGCACAGATCGGCGAGAATCTCGATTCTCGCTACCACCTGTCCGCGGGCATCCGCCGCCAGATCAACAAGGTGTTCCCCACCCACTGGTCCTTCCTCCTGGGTGAGATCGCGCTCTACAGCTTCGTCATCCTGTTGATCTCGGGTATCTTCCTCACCCTGTTCTTCGACCCCTCGATGGCGCACGTCATCTACGAGGGCGTCTACACGCCGCTGCGCGGTGTGGGTATGTCCCGCGCCTACGAGACGACCCTGAACCTCTCCTTCGAGGTCCGCGGTGGTCTGTTCGTGCGACAGATCCACCACTGGGCAGCACTGATGTTCGCAGCGTCGATCGTCGTCCACCTGCTGCGCGTGTTCTTCACCGGTGCGTTCCGGCGTCCGCGTGAGGCCAACTGGGTGATCGGCTCGCTGCTGCTCATCCTGGCGATGTTCGAAGGCTTCTTCGGTTACTCCCTCCCCGACGACCTGCTCTCGGGCACCGGCCTCCGCGCCGCGTTCTCGGGCATCACGCTCTCGATCCCGATCATCGGTTCGTGGATGCACTGGGCGATCTTCGGTGGCGACTTCCCGGGTGAGCTGATCATCCCGCGCTTCTACGTCCTGCACGTGCTGCTCGTCCCGGGCATCATCCTGGCCCTGATCGCCGCGCACCTCGCGCTGGTCTGGTACCAGAAGCACACGCAGTTCCCCGGCCCCGGCCGCACGGAGCAGAACGTCGTCGGCGTTCGTATCCTCCCGGTCTTCGCCGTCAAGTCGGGTGCTTTCTTCGCGATGACCTTCGCGGTGCTCGCCCTGATGTCCGGCCTGCTGCAGATCAACCCGGTCTGGAACATCGGCCCGTACAACCCGTCGCAGGTGTCCGCCGGCTCGCAGCCCGACATCTACATGATGTGGACGGACGGCATGGCCCGTATCTGGCCCGCCTGGGAGCTGTACCTGTTCGGCCGGTACACGATCCCGCAGCCGTTCTGGATCGCGCTGATCATGGGCCTGGTGTTCGTCGTGCTCACGGTCTACCCGTGGATCGAGAAGAAGTTCACGAAGGACGACGCACACCACAACCTGCTGCAGCGTCCGCGCGACGTGCCGGTCCGCACCGGCATCGGGTTCATGGCCCTGGCGTTCTACGCCGTCGCCACGATCATGTGTGTCAACGACATCATCGCGTACAAGTTCGACATCTCGATCAACGCGACGACCTGGATGGGCCGCATCGGTCTCGTCCTACTCCCGCCGCTCGCCTACTACATCGCGTACCGGTTCTGCCTGGGTCTGCAGCGCAGCGACCGTCAGGTGCTCGAGCACGGCATCGAGACGGGCATCGTCCGTCGCCTGCCGACCGGCGAGTACATCGAGATCCACCAGCCGCTCGGCCCGGTGGACGAGCACGGCCACCCGATCCCGCTGGAGTACCAGGCCGCCCCGGTTCCGAAGCGGATGAACAAGCTCGGCACCGCCGGCAAGCCCGGCTCCGGCAGCTGGTGGAGCCCGGACCCGGCCGACGAGGCCGCCGCTCTCGAGGCCGCCCACCACGAGGCCGAGCTCGAGCTGCGGAACACGCTCCGCGAGTACCAGGAGCGCGTCCACGGCAACGGAGACGGCGCAGCCCAGCTGCCCGACAAGTCGCAGCACTGATCCGCATCAGCGGCTCGTAACGGGGCCCCGGACCATCACGGGCCGGGGCCCCGTTCGTCGTTCGGGGGTTCTCCCATCCCCCACCGGATATCGTCCGGAGCGTACGTCTTGACCTTGACACTGTGACAAGCGCTCGAATGGGTCGTGAAGGAGGTGCCTCCCATGCGCACACATCAGGACCCGTCCACCCGCCTCGTCGAGGCCCTGTCCACCCGCCTCGTCGAGGCCCTGTCCACCGACGACGCCTCCGTGCGTCTGCGCGCCGCACTCGAGTCGGGTACCGCACCCGATCCCGAAACGGTGACCGCTCTCGTCGACCGGTGCGCGGTGGAGCCGGACTTCTTCGTCCGCGACATGCTGACCTGGGCGCTGTGCCGTCTGCCGGCCGGGGTGACCGTGCCGCGTCTGCTCGCCGAGCTCGGTTCGGATGTCTCACAGGCACGCAGTCAGGCCCTGCACACGTTGTCGAAGATCGGCGATCCCGTCGCATGGCCGAAGGTTTCGGGGATGCTCCACGACGAGCACGACGAGGTGGCACGCAGCGCGTGGCGCGCGGCGGTCGCTCTCGTGCCACCGGGCTCGGAAAGCGGCCTCGCTGCGGCTCTCGGCGCCGAACTGGGCCGCGGCGACCGCGACCTACAACTGAGCCTCGGTCGCGCTCTCGCGGCACTCGACGAGGCCGCGGCGCCGGTCCTGGACACGGCGATGAACAGCCCCGACCCGCGCGTCCGCGCTCACGCGGAGGCCACCGAACGGATCCGCGTCGACCCCGACAGCGCGTTCGTCCTCTCTGTGGAGTCGGCGAAACGCGTCGCCGCACTCGGCGCGGACGGTATCCGGGAGTGAGCCGGTGCTGATCGGTGAGGTCTCGCGGCGCTCCGGTGTCAGCAGCCGCATGCTGCGGCACTACGACCGCCTGGGGCTGGTCACGCCGACTGGCCGTACCTCGGGCGGCTACCGCGAGTACACCGAGGACGACCTCAGGAGGCTCTTCCACGTGGAGAGTCTCCGGAGTCTCGGCCTGTCTCTGAACGAGGTCGGACGTGCGCTGGGGGAACCGGATTTCGCTCCGGCGGATCTGGTGCAGGAGCTGATCCGGCACACGCGCGAACGGATCGCCGCCGAGACCGAACTCCTCGCTCGTCTCGAAGGCGTCGACTCGGCCTCCCCCAGCGGCTGGGACGACGTCCTGCGCCTCGTCGCGCTGTTGCGCGCGTTCGAATCCGATTCCGGCTCCCGCCGCCAGCAGGCGATCCTGTCCCAGGACGAGGACACGACGCTGCCGGTCGCAGCGCTGGTCCGGGCGGCGCTGTCGGAGGAGGATCCGTTCGTCGCCGGCGCGCTGCGCTGGTCGCTCGCCCGAGCAGCGGACGCATTCGACGCTGCGCTGCCGGCACTCGCGGAGGGCCTTCACTCCGACGAGGTGCCGGTGCGGCGACGGGCGATCGCGACACTCGCGGAACTCCGTGTGCCCGAATCGACGAGGCTCCTGGAGGGGGCCCTCGACGACACCGATCCCAAAGCACGTTCCACGGCGGCTCTGACGCTCGGGGCGCGAGGGGTGGACGTGGCCGTCCCCGTGCTCGTAGAGATGATCGTGGAGGGCCGGTCGGACGTCGAGGCCGCCGAGGTACTCGGCCTGCTCGCAGGTCGGCCGCTGTCGTCCGCCGAGATCGTGCGGTTGCTGCAGCACGCGCTCGGCGGCTCGGACGATGCCGGTGTCCGGCTACGTCTCACGCAGGCACTCGCGGAGATCCCCGGGTCGGCCGCCGACGACGCGCTCGAGGCTCTGACCGACGATCCGAATCGTACGGTTGCAGCGACCGCGAGGGTCGTCCTCACCACGCGTCGGGCTCCCTGAAGAACTGAACCTCGAGAACGACGACGGAAACGACGCAGGCGCCGCACCCGAAGGTGCGGCGCCCGTGTGGTCGAGGGTACCGGCTCAGTGCTTCTCGGGTCCGATGTGGTACTCGAACACCAGGCCGGCTGCTGCCGCGATGATGAGCGCGACCGCGAGGACGATCATCCACGGCTGGTAGAAGGCCAGTGCGATGGCGGCGAACGCTGCTGCGCCGGCGAGCAGGATCGGCCAATAGCTACCCGCACTGAAGAAACCGAGGTCGCCCGCACCGTCGCTGATCTCGGCGTCCTCGTAGTCCTCGGGACGGGTGTCGAGACGACGAGCAACGAAGCGGAAGTACGTTCCGACGATCAGGGTCAGACCGGCGGAGAGGACGATGGCCGTGAGGCCGGCCCATTCGATGCCCTTGTCCGAGAGCCCGGTGAACACGCCGTACACGATGGCGACGAGCACGAAGAACACCGTCACGACCTCGAAGAGCTTGGCTTCGATCTTCATATCAGCACTTGTCCTTGTCGGAGGGGGTGGCCGTCACTCGCCTGCGGCGACGGTCGCCGACCGATCCGTGCGGTCGGTCTTGAACGGAGTCGTCGAGGTCGCGATCGGGCTCTGGCCGATGGCTTCGAGCGCACGAGCGTTCGACAGGCCTTCGCCGCCGTCCTCGACCGGCTTGCGGAGCTCGATGTACCGGGCGAAGTCCTCCGGGCTGACCGCGCGGACCTCGAAGTTCATCATCGCGTGGTAGGTGCCGCACATCTCGGCGCAGCGGCCGACGAACGCGCCCTCACGCTCGATCTCGGAGATCTGGAAGACCGGATCGGAGTTGTTCTCACGCGGGTTCGGGTTCACGTCGCGCTTGAACAGGAACTCCGGCACCCAGAAGGCGTGGATGACGTCGGAGGACGCCAGCTGGAACTCGATGCGCTTCCCGGTGGGAAGAACGAGCACCGGAATCTCTTCGCTGGTGCCGATCGTCTCGATCTTGTCGTAGTGCAGGTAGGACAGGTCCTCGGCGGGCTTGCCGTGGATCGCTCCCGGAGCCTCGTGCTCCTCACCCGATTCACCGTGCGCGGTGGACGGGTCGAACGGCTCCTGTGCGACTGCCGCCTCGGCGACCTCGTCGATACCGTTGTAAGGGGCCGTGCCGTCCTGCAGATCGATCGTCCGGTAGCCGAACTTCCAGTTCCACTGGAACGCCGTCACGTCGACCACGACGTTCGGGTTGTCTTCCTTCTCCAGGACGTAGTTCTGCACCACGACCGTGAAGTAGAAGAGGACACACACGGCGACGAACGGCGCCGCGGTGTAAGCCAGCTCGAGCGGCACGTTGTATGCCGTCTGACGCGGGAACTCCGGATCGTCCTTCCGACGCCGGTAGGCAATGATCACCCAGAAGGTGAGTGCCCACACGAGAATTCCCATGACGAGGGCGGCGACAACCGACCACGTCCACAGTTCACGCATACGCTCGGCCTGAGGAGTGATGCCCTCCGGCCAGCCGAAACGAAGGATTTCTTCGCTCGAGCACCCGGTCAGCACCAAGGCTGCAATGCCGAGTGATGCTGCGAGCCCGAACCGCCGAAGGATCCGACCTTGCGCCACGTTCACGCCTTCCTGATCGCCGCAATTCCACTAGGGCACACCCGGAGGGCCGGCCCAATTACTACGCAGCGTAGACCAAACCCGGGCGCTATCCATCGCCGGGGCACGAAGAAAGTGTCGGACTGGGCGTTTCGACCGGAAGACCCGGCTCGTGACGTCGGTTTTCTCCTGTCGGGCGAATGATCGTCGGTGGCGTCCGGGCGCGGCTGCCCGATGTCGACCGTCTGCGGCATACTTCGGTAGAACCAACGCCGGACCCCGAGTGGTAGTTCCCGGTGTCATGCGCGGTGCGGTGTCCCGCGCTGGGCACCCACCGGGGTTCTTCGCGACACCCCCGACCGGAATGAGGTAACCCACGCGTGTGCGGATTGCTCGGGTTTCTGACCACTGACGGCACCAGCGACGACGCCGTCGCGAAGGTGGACTCCGCGATGCACTGCCTGCGCCATCGCGGCCCCGACGAGCACGGCACCTGGCACGACGCCGACCTCGTCTTCGGATTCAACCGGTTGTCGATCATCGACATCGCGCACTCGCACCAGCCGCTGCGCTGGGGCCCGCCGGAGCAGCCCGACCGCTACGCGCTGACCTTCAACGGTGAGATCTACAACTATCTCGAACTGCGCAAGGAGCTCACCGAGACGTTCGGTACCTCCTTCGCGACCGAGGGCGACAGCGAGGCGATCGTCGCGGCCTACCACCACTGGGGAGTGCGCGCGGTCCAGCGCCTGCGGGGTATGTTCGCCTTCGCGATCTGGGACACGCACACCCGCGAGCTGTTCGTCGCCCGCGACCCGTTCGGCATCAAGCCGCTGTTCCTCGCGACCGGCACCGGCGGTACCGCCTTCGGCAGCGAGAAGAAGAGTCTGCTGGAGCTCGCCGACGTGATCGGCATCGACACCGAGCTCGATCCTCGTGCGATCGAGCACTACACGGTGCTGCAGTACGTTCCCGAGCCCGAGACGCTGCACCGGCGGATCCGCCGCCTCGAGTCGGGCTGCTACGCGCGTATCACGCCCGGCGCCGAGCCGGAGATCACGCGATACTTCCATCCCACCTTCCCGGTCCGGCCGTTCGCGGCGGGCCGCGAACAGGATCGTTACCGCGAGATCGCCGAGGCCCTCGAGGACTCGGTGGCCAAGCACATGCGCGCCGACGTGACCGTCGGGTCGTTCCTCTCGGGTGGCATCGATTCGACGGCCATCGCCGCGCTGGCGATGCGCCACAACCCGAAGCTCATCACCTTCACCGCGGGTTTCGAGCGGGAGGGTTACTCCGAGGTCGACGTCGCCGCAGAGTCGGCGGCCGCGATCGGTGCCCGGCACGTGGTGCGGGTGGTCTCCCCCAGCGAGTTCGCCGCGGCGATCCCCGAGATCATCTGGTACCTCGACGACCCTGTGGCCGACCCGGCGCTCGTGCCGCTGTGGTTCATCGCCCGGGAGGCCCGCAAGCACGTCAAGGTCGTGCTGTCGGGTGAGGGCGCCGACGAGCTGTTCGGCGGTTACACGATCTACCGCGAGCCGCTGTCGCTGCGTCCGTTCGAGTTCCTGCCGCCGGCGCTGCGCCGGGCTGCCGGGAAGCTTTCGGAGCGCATCCCCGAGGGCACCCGAGGCAAGAGCCTGCTGCACCGTGGCTCGATGACGCTCGAGGAGCGCTACTACGGCAACGCCCGCAGCTTCAACGACGCGCAGCTGCGCTCGGTGCTGCGCGACTTCCGTCCGGAATGGACGCACCAGGACGTCACCGCCCCGATCTACGCGCAGTCTGCCGGCTGGGATCCGGTGGCACGGATGCAGCATCTCGACCTGTTCACGTGGCTGCGCGGCGACATCCTCGTCAAGGCCGACAAGATGACGATGGCCAACTCGCTCGAGCTGCGCGTGCCGTTCCTGGACTCCGAGGTGTTCCGGGTGGCGTCGCAGGTTCCGCTGGACCAGAAGATCACGAAACAGACGACGAAGTATGCGCTGCGGCAGGCGCTGGAGGGCATCGTCCCGCCACACGTGCTGCATCGCGCGAAGCTGGGCTTCCCGGTGCCGCTGCGGCACTGGCTGGCCGGCACGGAGCTGTTCGACTGGGCGCACGAGGTGATCGCCGAGTCGCAGACCGATCACCTGCTCGACAAGGGCGCGGTGGCGAAGATGCTCGACGAGCACCGGACCGGCCCGATCGATCACAGCCGTCGTCTGTGGACGGTGCTGTGCTTCATGGTCTGGCACGGCATCTTCGTGGAGAAGCGCATCGTGCCGCAGATCCAGGAGCCGGCCTACCCGGTCGAGATCTGATCACCCGACCCGTACGCGACCGGGGCCCCCCCAACCCCCGGGGGTGGGGGGCCGGGGGGGGGAGGGGGGGGGGGGGTGGGCCCCGCCGCCCCCCCCCAA
>NZ_LZMJ01000020.1:0-1417 GCF_001665495.1 Rhodococcus sp. 852002-51564_SCH6189132-a | reverse complement strand
GCCGCGGCTCGGGAGGCGATGCTCTCGGGTGCGCACATCAACGTCACCGAGGATCGGGCGGTGCTGCACACCGCCCTGCGTCTGCCCCGCGATGCGCAGTTGATCGTCGACGGGGTCGATGTCGTCGCCGATGTCCACGCCGTGCTCGACCGGATGGGCGAGTTCACCGACCGCCTCCGCAGCGGCGACTGGCGCGGCGCCACCGGGCAGCAGATCACCACGGTGGTCAACATCGGCATCGGCGGCTCCGATCTCGGCCCGGCGATGGTCACCCGCGCACTGCGGCGCTTCCACGACGGGCCGGCGACGCGGTTCGTCTCCAACGTCGACCCCGCCGATCTGACCGCGGCGCTGGCCGACCTGGACCCGGCGACGACCGTGTTCATCGTCGCGTCGAAGACGTTTTCCACCCTCGAAACCCTCTCCAACGTCACCGCCGCCCGCCGCTGGCTCGTCGACGCCCTCGGTGAAGACGCCGTGGCCAAGCATTTCGTCGCGGTGTCGACGCACACCGAGCGGGTGGTCGAGTTCGGCATCGACCCGGCGAACATGTTCGAGTTCTGGGACTGGGTCGGCGGCCGCTATTCGGTCGGCTCGGCGATCGGGCTGGCGGTGATGTGCGCCATCGGACGCGAGCGGTTCGCCGAGTTCCTCGCCGGCATGCACACCATCGACACCCACTTCGCCACCGCGCAGCCGGCACAGAATGCACCGTTGCTGGCGGGGGTGATCGGGGTGTGGAATGCGAGCATCCTCGGATATCGGTCGCGCGCGGTGGTGCCCTATGCGCAGGATCTGGCGCGGCTGCCGGCCTATCTGCAGCAGCTGACCATGGAATCGAACGGCAAATCCGTGCGCGCCGACGGCACACCGGTGGCGTGTCCGACCGGGGAGGTGTTCTGGGGTGAGCCCGGCACCAACGGTCAGCACGCCTTCTTCCAGCTGTTGCACCAGGGCACCGAGATCGTCCCCGTCGACTTTCTCGGCCTGGCCCGTAGCGGCGACGACCTGCCCGCCCGCGACGGGCAGACCAGCATGCAGGTGTTGTTGCTGGCGAACATGTTCGCCCAGGCCAAAGTGTTGGCCTTCGGGCGTGATGCCGACGAGGTCCGCGCCGACGGCGTCGACGAGGCGTTGGTGGCGCACAAGGTGATGCCCGGGGATCGGCCGTCGACGACGATCCTCGCCCCGGAACTGACCCCGTCGGTGGTCGGGCAGATCATCGCCTTCTACGAACATCAGACCTTCGTCCAAGGCGTCGTGTGGGGGATCGACTCGTTCGACCAGTGGGGCGTCGAACTCGGCAAGACCCAGGCCACCGCCCTGCAGACGGTGCTCGCCGGCGACGAGATCCCCGACACCGGCGACGCGTCCACCGACCACCTGATCGAGGTCTACCGCACCCTGCGCGACGGAG
>NZ_LZMJ01000019.1:0-5137 GCF_001665495.1 Rhodococcus sp. 852002-51564_SCH6189132-a | reverse complement strand
GACGGCGTCGACGGGCGACCACCACACCATTTTCAGCCCGGAACGGGCGTCCCACCAGGGACAATTTGGCTAGATGGTGCACTGGCCAGGACGAAAAGATCACACCCCGGAGTGTTCCTGCGGCCCCTCGGCCACCATCACCCATTCCGCATCTCATGAATAATCATTCTTATCCATGATGTGATGCGCGCTGGAGCTACGCTCCGTGCGTCGTACGCGTCCTGCAATTGCCACCACGCAGGCACATCCGTCGACGATTCACCGAGGATCGATGACTGCTTGGATCAGCCGGCGTGCGTTTTCAGGATGGAGGTCAACTCTTCCGCGTACGCGAGCTGGGTACGCAGCCGAGCGCAACTGTCCTCGGCACGCTCGTAGAAGCCCGCAAGTACATGACGCGCAGTGGCTGCCTCCGCGTCGACTGCGTCGTCGGAGGCGAGGATGTCCAGGGCATCGAGCAGTTCGCGCATTTCGTCGAGGGAGAATCCCAGAGGTTTCATGCGGCGGATCACCAGTAGGCGCTGTACATCGCCTTCGGTGTAGAGCCGGAAGCCGCCGGCGCTGCGGGCCGAGGGGGTGACCAGACCGAGTTCGTCGTAGTGCCGAATGGTCTTGAGCGACAACTCGGTGCGCGTCGCCACCTGCCCGATCTGCATGTGGTCCAACTCGATCGTCACCGCCGCTCCTGTTCTGCCCTGGTCGAACCTCCAGCGTAGCGGGCCGCGGCGGGACGATTAGAACTCTACCCTTACGTAAGGGTAGAGTCTCCCGCGATCCGTGGCATCACCGCTGTTACCGCCTCCCGACGCGAGCACCCGCCCCGCTTGCATCTCATCGTCGAAGGACCCCTGTGACCTCTCCTGCCGGAAACGCCCCGGCCGTACCCGAGGCGGACACCGCCCCTGCCGTCTCGGTGCGCGCCGCTCTGCGCTCCCCGCGCCGTCTGAAAACCGAGATCCTCGCCGGACTCGTCGTCGCTCTGGCATTGATCCCGGAGGCGATTTCGTTCTCCATCATCGCCGGGGTCGATCCGCGGATCGGGTTGTTCGCCTCGTTCACCATGGCCGTGACCATTTCCATCGTCGGGGGTCGCCCGGCGATGATCTCCGCCGCCACCGCCGCGATCGCCCTGGTCATCGCCCCCGTCGCCCAGCAGCACGGCCTCGACTACTTCATTGCCACCGTCATCGCCGCCGGCCTGCTGCAGGTAATACTCTCGGTGCTCGGAGTGGCCAAACTGATGCGATTCATCCCGCGCAGCGTGATGACCGGTTTCGTCAACGCCCTGGCCATCTTGATCTTCACCGCCCAATTGCCGCACCTGATCGACGTACCCACCCTCGTCTACCCGCTCGTCGCCGTGGGTCTGGCGGTGATGTTCTTCCTGCCCAAGCTCACCACCGCGATCCCCGCGCCGCTGGTGGCGATCGTGGTGCTCACCGCCGTGGTGCTGGTCTTCGGATGGCAGGTGCCGAACGTCGGCGACGAAGGCGCACTGCCCGAATCGCTGCCCGCTCTGTTCTTTCCCGATGTGCCGTTGAACGTCGAGACCCTGTCGATCATCGGCCCCTATGCGCTGGCGATGGCGCTGGTCGGACTGCTCGAATCGCTCATGACCGCCAAGTTGGTCGACGACATCATCGACACCCACTCGAACAAGACCCGCGAAGGCTGGGGCCAAGGCGTCGCCAACGTCGTCACCGGCTTCTTCGGCGGCATGGGTGGCTGCGCGATGATCGGCCAGACCATGATCAACGTCAAGGTCTCCGGCGCCCGCACCCGCATCTCCACCTTCCTCGCCGGGGTGTTCCTGCTCATCCTCGTCGTCACCCTCGGCGATATCGTCGCCATGATCCCCATGGCCGCCCTCGTGGCCGTGATGATCATGGTCTCCGTCGCTACCCTCGACTGGCACAGCATTCGCCCGCGCACCCTGAAGCTGATGCCGCGCAGCGAGACCCTTGTCATGGCCGTGACCGTCGCCGCCACTGTCATCACCCACAACCTCGCGATCGGCGTGATCCTCGGCGTGCTCACCGCAATGGTGCTCTTCGCCCGGCGCGTCGCCCACATGACCCGCATCGAAAAAGTCACCGATACCGACACCGATCGCGACGGCCACCTCGAGACCCGGGTGTACAAGGTGCACGGCGAGTTGTTCTTCGCCTCGTCCAACGACCTGATCTACCAGTTCGACTACACCGGCGATCCCGCTCATGTGGTCATAGACCTGACCGGAGCCGATATCTGGGACGCCTCGACGGTGGCTACCTTCGACGCGATCGTTCGGAAATACGCCGCCAAGGGCACCACCGTCGAGATCATCGGCCTCGACGGTGCCAGCCGCGACCGGCTCGACCGGCTCTCCGGACGCCTCGGCGCCGGACATTGATCACGGTCCGGTGCCCGCCCGCCGGCGCAGCGGCCTTCGTTCAGGACAGTGCACGCTCGTCGGTGCGGCTTCCGCGGGCGAGCAGTATGCCGAGTCCGATCATGCCGACACCGAGAGTGAAGTGCAACCAGTCATCGGCACTGTTGAGCGGGATGAAATTGACCGCAGCCCCCTTGTCGATCAGCAACCCAAACACCCACAACCCCAAATAGATCAGTCCGCCGAGAAGTAAAAAGATCCCTGCAGCGGAGGGGACACGGGCCGCGGCGATACCGGCGATGCCGAAGACGACGTGGACAAGGTTGTGCAGCACAGACACCTGGAACAGTCCGAACAGCATCGCGCCGGAACTGTGACCGGCTCCGGCGAGATGGTCGAGATCGGACGTGACCCCCGGAATGAACCCGAGGATGCCGACGAGCAGGAACACTGCCCCGACGATCAACGCGGCGGTCTGGACCGGGGTGGCGGTGAGCGAGCGTCGAGCCGGGCGGAAAGATGGAGAAGTCATCGTGCGCCCCTTTCACGCAGTCGATGCAGGATGAGCCCTTGTCATGCGGGTTTCCGGCGCCGGGGAACGACAAACCGACCGGATCAGCGCCCGACGAGGACCATCAGTGGGTGTCCGTCACTCGAGGTGCGAGGTCGGCGCAGGACCACCTGCGTGCAAAAGCCTCCTCGATATCGTCGGCACGGCGCTCGAGACGCCGGCGGCTCGCGCCGTCGTGGTCGCTGATGTCAGCACGGAGCCGCGCGAGTTGATCGCCAACGGCAAGGCGGTGGACATCGGCGCTTGCCTTCCATGCCAGTAGGTGCAGCATCGACAACAGTGCCTCGAGGACCTCGGGGTCGGTGGCGCCGTAGAGCCGCGGCTGCGTACACACCAGCTCCAGCAGGTCGGCGAAGGTCGGCCGCGCGATAACCACGCGGACTCGGTTGTCGGAGTCGCACACCGGGTACGGCCCCAACCGAGCAGACAGCAATTCGACGAGGACCGCCGTGCAGGCGACGAGACCGTGCACCGCGGTCGTCGGATCGTTGATGCCCGGTGACAGGGCACGTACCACCACATCGGTGAGCTGACGCAGCCCGTAGCCGACGTCCTGGGCGACGGTGCGTTCACTGCCGGTGCGCACCGCGCTGCGGATCTGCTCGGTGAGCCGATCGCGCGCCTCACGCGCCAGCGTGCGCTCCGGTTGCCCAGACGAGCAGAACGCGATCGGTGTTCCCGCCACGACCGGGTCGCCCACCGGGCGATCGATCCACACGAAAGCCTCGGCGCGCACCGCCGCGTCGAGGACGGCGCGTTCGTCGATCTCGACCACGAACCCGGAATCGGCGGCTTCGACGAGGTGAGCGTGCGGCGGCGGTTCGGGCAGTGGTTGCTCCGGTCCCCCGCCGGTGGTGGCCCGCGGAAGGATATCCGCTGCCGTCGCGCAGGTGTCGGCGCGTACCTGGTCGAGGACGGTTTCGACGCGGATCTGCCGCACCAGATGGCCGAGGAACAGCACCAGCGACACCACACTGGCGACGGTCAGTGCATACGCCAGAGTCACGGCCAACTGGGGCACGAATTCGCTGGTGCCGGCGTCGGTGTCGTTACGGACTGTCCGCAGCACGGTCAAGGCGTAGATGAAGGTGCTCAGGAACAACGCCAGGGTGCGTTGCACCACGCGGTCGGCGGCGAAGGTGCGCAGCAGCCGCGGCGAATACTGGCTGCTGGCCAGCTGCAAGGTCACCAATGTGAGGGAAAACGTCAACGAAGTGACAGTGATGAGCGAGCCGGCGATCGCGCCGAGCAGCTCCCGGGCCGCGTCAGCGCTCCCACCGAACAGATACCCGGCCACCTCCGCAGGCATGTGATCGTCGACGGCGGTGTCGAGTTCGGGCACGCCGATCCCGGCCAGCACCGCGAGCAGCACCGCCGCTGCCGGCAACGGCCACAAGCGCGACCGAAGCGCCTCGACAAGCACTCGGCGCCGCGCTCGTACGACATCGAACACCTGGACGTGCCCTCGAGGACCGGTCATGGCAACGTCGTGCTCCTCATCGACGGTCACCACCGGGTCGGGACGATCGGCGGTGACCACCGGATGCCGAATGAGCGACATCGTCCAGGACCGAACCGTTGCCGTACTGCTGGTGGCCGATCACGCTGAGGCTGCCGTCGGTTTCGAGCACCACGGCCGCGACCTGTCCCAGGTCGCCGAAACCGGAGGCGCGCACCGCTTGCCGTACCTCGCCGGGGCTGATCCGTTGCTGTGCCAGCGCCAGGTCGAGCATTGCACCGTGCTCGACGAGCAAAGTCGGATCGGCAGTGAGCACGGCGCGACTGCGAGGCCAACGAGAGGAAACAGCAGCGGCCAGAAACTGCAGCCCAGCCAACAGCACCAGCGCCACCGCGCCCTCGGACCATGGCACATCGGAACTGAGCAGAATCGTCGCCAGCGTCGAACCGAGAGCGACGGTGACGACCAGGTCGAAGGCGTTGAGTTTGGCCAGGGTTCGCTTCCCCGAGATCCGCAGCACGAACACCAGCCAGAGATAGGCGGCCGCACCGACGAGCACCACACGCATCAGATCGGACCAACTTCCGAACCACATTCCTCGGGCATACCCGCACCGGCACGCGGGTACTCGCCGAGCCATGGCCACCGATCGCACCCGAACAGATCCGTCGCTGCGACTGTCCGTCGGCCGGGAGCAGGTCGTGATCGACAACCGGTACGAGACAGCCTCGATCGT
>NZ_LZMJ01000018.1:0-99549 GCF_001665495.1 Rhodococcus sp. 852002-51564_SCH6189132-a | reverse complement strand
GAATACGAGACCATCATGACCACACCAGCCACTCAGGCTGCGTGACCGAACCTGTCACCTGATCGTGCAGCAGTCCCTTTCTTGCCGCTCCTATATCGGTGACGGCTCCGGTTGCGGAGTCGACAGGTGAGCGTAGTACACCGCCTCGAATTCATCCGGCGGGACGTATCCGAGACGGCTGTGCAGGCGACTGCGATTGAACCAGTCGACCCACTCCATCGTGGCGTACTCGACGTCCTCGACGGACTTGTAGGGACCCGGATGGAACGGGTTTCCCTTGGCGATCACTTCGGTCTTGAACAACCCGATCGTGCTCTCGGCCGGAGCGTTGTCGTACGCGTCTCCGACACTGCCGACCGACGCGGCAATACCCTCCAGCACAAGGGTTTCCGCGAAAGCAATGGAAGTGTACTGGGCGAGTTCAACCGGTCGATGCAACACCGGGCTACTGCAGGGAGCGTAGCTGCTCGGCGAAGACCTCGGCCGGGGTTCGCCAGCCGAGGACCTTGCGTGGCCTGTTGTTGATCGCCAGAGCGACGGCCTCGAGGTCCTCGGCGGACCACCGGGACAGATCGGTACCCTTCGGGAAATACTGGCGCAGCAGGCCGTTCGTGTTCTCGTTCGTCGGTCGTTGCCAGGGCGAGTGCGGGTCGGCGAAGAACACTCTCGTGCCGGTCTTGAGAGCGAACCGGGCATGACCGGACAGCTCCTTTCCGCGGTCCCAGGTCAAGGTCTTGCGGAGCTGCTCGGGAAGCGTGGTCATCGATGTCGTCAGCGCGGCGTTCATCGCGACGGCGCCGTAGCCACCGAGGGACGGACCGTTCTTCACAGGCGGCCTCTCGCCCCACCCCTCCAATCGAGGCAGGTGCACCAGGATCGTGGAGCGGCTGCTGCGCTCGACGAGCGTGCCGATCGCGGACCGGCCGGTCCCGATGATCAAGTCGCCTTCCCAATGCCCTGGGACAGCACGGTCTTCGGCTTCGGCGGGGCGTTCGCTGATCACCACGTCCGCGGTGACATGTCCCTGCGGCTTGTTCTGCGATCGGCTACGGGGCACCCGCAGTGCCCGGCCGGTGCGCAGGCATGTGACCAACTCCCGTGTCAGGGCGCCTCGACCTTCGATGTACAACGATCGGTAGATCGCCTCGTGACTGATGCGCATGGACTCATCCTCCGGGAAATCAACTTTCAGCCGGTGCGAGATCTGTTCCGGGCTCCATGCCGTCGCCCACCGTCGGTCCTGCCGATGCGGCTTGTTCAGTCCTTTCCACGCGGGCGTGTCGGGGCCTGCGACGGCGGTGCCGTCGGGCCGGCGGACGGCCCCGGAGAGCCGCTCCTGCACATACTCACGCAACCTGTCGTTGTCTACCAGCTTCGCCGTTTTCGGGCGTTTCGCGGCTTGTTGCGCTTTCCACTGCGCCACTCCGGCTCGGTAGACCTGCGTGCCGCTGCGGGTCGCCGCGTTGCGGCGCAGCTCGCGTGAGATCGTCTCCGGGTCGCGTCCGATCCGACGGGCGATCTCCCGCACGCCGACATCCTGGGCGCGCAACAGTGCGATCTCCTCACGCTCGGTGAACGACAGGTAGCGGCCCGTGGGCTCGTCCAGGCTGATCGGCGGCATGCCGCCAGCGTGACGGAACCACCGGGACCCGACCAGCCACGACACGCCGACGGCCTCCGCGGCGTCGGCAGTCGTCGCTCCTGAGGCGATCCGCCGCCAGAAATCGCGCTGCACCGCACGCGAGGGTTCCGGTCTCCCCGGTGACCGCATCGACGGGCGCAACGCCCGATCCGCCGCCCACTGCCGTCGGGCACCCACCGGCGCCTGGCGTGTCTGCTTGTTGCTGCGTCCCATCGCACACCTCCGTCATCGAGGTGTTGCGACGACCGATTGAATCCACCCTGCACACCGCGGTCGCTGTGGTGAATCGACCCGGCAACATCCTGGCCGGCCCGTCGGCGCGCCCACAGCCCCATATCCAAGGCGTCGAGGGCCAGATCGGTGCGCATCGACGTCGAGACCTGCCAACCGACGATCATCCGGGAGAACACGTCGAGGACGAATGCGGCGTAGACCCACCCCGAGTGCGTGCGAATGTAGGTCAGGTCCGCTACCCACAACACGTTGGGTGCGTCGGCGACGAACCGCCGCTGTACTCGATCTGCCGGCCGCGGAGTCTCGGCGCTGTCACTGTGTGTGGTCTTCCGACCCTTCAATCGTGGTATTCCCTGTAACCCATCGGTTTTCATCAATCTTTCCACGGTGCATCGGGCCACTGCCATCCCCTTTCGTTTCAGACTCGCATGCACCTTGCGGGCCCCGTACACGCAGAGATTGTCGGCATGAACCTTCCGGATCTCGGACAGAACCTGACGGTCACGCACCGCACGGGCCGATTCCGTTCGTTGGGGACTCAGGTGAGCTCGGACCGTGGACGGAGCGATCTGGGCAGCTGTCTCGCGCAGGGCCGCGCAGATCGGATCGACTCCGTGTTCATCGCGGTGAGCAGCGATGAATTCCACGATCAGCGCTGTGGGCGGTCGATCTCCGCCGCAAAGAAAGCCGAGGCCTGTTCGAGGATCGTGTTCGCCCGCCGCAGCTCGCGGTTCTCCCGTTCGAGTTGTGCGATCCGTTCGGCATCGCTGGTTGTGGTGCCGAGGCGCACGCCGCCGTCGACCTCGGCCTGCTTGACCCAGGTCCGGAGCGCTTCGGGGTGCACACCGAGTTGATCGGCGATCCGTTTGAGTGCTCCCGGCCGTGTCGCTGGATCCTGGCGGGCTTCGACGGCCATTCTCGTTGCTCGTTCCTTCAGCTCAACGCTGTACTTCCGTGGTGCTGCCATGCTCTTCATCCTTCACAGGTTCGAGAGCCTCCGACAGACCCGGGGCGATTCAGTCGGGGTGCGGGTGCTGCTGCAGGTTCGCTTCTTCCCGAGGTCCACCGAGGACCTGGGAAGGGGCCCGGCGGTGGCAAGGAGAACGCGGACGATGACCGATCTGACGGAGTTGTTCCGGCATTGGCATGCCGGCCGCTCCCAGGTGCAGATCTCGACAGCCCTGGGACTCGACCGCAAAACCATCCGCAAGTACCTGGCCCTGGCACTGGCGGCGGGGCTGCCCCCGGCGACGGCCACAGATTCGACGAGAACCTGTGGCGCGAGTTGATCGGGGCCTGGTTCCCCTAAGTGGTGGACCCGACGGCGCGGGCGGTGACCTCGCCGGCGATCGCCGCCCACCACACCTGGATCGAAGGCCAGCTCGACGAGTCGGTGACCGTAGCAACGATCGCCCAACGACCACGGTGTCCCGGTATCGGAATCAACTGTGCGTCGCTATATTTCGGCGCGATTCGCCGAACGGGTCGCGGCGTCGAAAGCCACGATGCCCCGCGGAGCGGTCCCGCCGGGCGACGAAGGTCAGGTCGAGTCTTCGGTGATCAGGCCGTCGCCGCCGCGATGATCGACCGGATCGTCCATCACGCCGACGTGTTGACGCTCAAAGGTGCCGGCTACCGCCTTTGAGGACGCGGGATCGACAGTCTTCCCAGGATCAGAATGGAGAATCAGGCAGACTAGCCACACACCGACACGGTGCTCTCGTTCTCCACCGTCGCATCGGCCTCGAATTCAAGCGTTGTCGACACTCGACTCCCGTTTTGCTCTCTTCGTCCCATCCGCACACTTCTCTCCAATCAGCAGGGTTACGACCAATACTTGAACCCGCCGCGTCGATTCCCCCATTCCATGACGGTAGGCACCGTTCTGGGCGATACTGAGAAGTGCCCCGGACCGAGGCAGAGGCCAGGTACATGCAGGACTCACGCAATCCTGACGCGACAATTCTCACTGCGGCCGAACCGCATCGGATGACACTGGGACTGCCCCTACGCAAAACCCCAGGCATCCGCGGCAGCGGCACCACACGGAGATATTCTGGCCGGCCAACCCATCAGGCAGGGAGGTGATGTCAGAGTCCAGTGGCGGGACTACCACGGTACGTCCGCACCGATCTGCCCCTCAAATATAGTAACGTTCGCCAACTTCGCCGAAACTGAAAACGCCGTCGACGACCTCTCCGGCCAGCATTTCGCAGTAGGCAAACTAGCCATCGCGCGCCGGGACATCGAGCCGGTCGAATAGGTCATCGGCACACTGAACTACCGCTGGGCCGCGCCCGCGCCGCCGCGGGCGCGTGGACAGCTACACCATTAGGCTGGATCTTTGGATTACTCCACCGAGGCCGGCCGCCGTGTACACGCCTCGATCTCAGCTTCTACGCGCCGATCTTCGGTGCCGTTGTCGGCGCTCCGTTCGGCCTGCTCATGCACGCATCACCGGACAGGGCAGCCAGCGCGACTTCACCTCGTTCCCAGTCCTTACGACCATGTCCCTACACAACCACGGCACTCCGAAGTCCTCGCCGACGTCGAAGTCGCGGACCGAGCCGTCCGCCGACTCACCGGCCGGACCAATCGAAAGGAATGAATCATGGCAACTGCGGTAGGCATCGACTTGGGCACCACCAACTCGGTCATCGCAAGCTGGCAAGGCGGCGAACCGGTGGTGATCTCCAATGTCGAGGGTGCGCGGACGACGCCGTCGGTGGTGGCATTCACCGATAGCGGCGAGCGCCTGGTGGGTCAGCTGGCCCGACGACAGGCGATCCTGAACCCGAAGGGCACGATCTACTCGGCGAAACGCTTCATCGGACGTCATTTCGACGAGATCTCCGAGGAGGCCAAAGCGGTCAGCTTCGACGTCGTACCGGGCGACAACGGTGAGGCACGATTCGACGTGCGAGGTAAGAAGTACGCACCAGAGGAGATCAGTGCCCTGGTGCTGCGCAAACTCGTCGACGACGCCAGCAAGTTCCTTGGCGAGAAGGTCAAGGAAGCGGTCATCACCGTTCCGGCCTACTTCAACGACGCGCAGCGCAACGCCACCAAGGACGCCGGCCGGATCGCGGGCCTCGAGGTCCTGCGGATCATCAACGAGCCGACCGCGGCGGCATTGGCGTACGGCATGGACAAACAGACCCACGAGACCGTACTGGTCTTCGACCTCGGCGGCGGCACGTTCGATGTGAGCCTGCTCGATGTCGGCGAGGGAGTAGTCGAGGTTCGCTCGACGGCCGGCGACTCCCACCTCGGCGGAGACGATTTCGACCGGCGCCTGGTGGACTACCTCGCCGACGAGTTCCAGAGCGCGGAGAACATCGATCTGCGCAAGGATCCACAAGCGCTGCAACGACTCTTCGAGGCGGCAGAGAAGGCCAAGGTCGAGTTGTCCTCGGTAACTCAAGCCCAGGTCAACCTGCCCTTCGTCACCGCAGACGCGAACGGCCCCAAACACCTCACCACCACGATCATGCGATCGAAGTTCGAGGATCTGACGGCAGATCTGGTGGAACGCTGCCTCGGTCCGGTAAAGCAGGCAATGAGTGACGCCAAGATCACCGCCAACGACATCCACGAGGTGATCCTGGTCGGTGGTTCGACACGCATTCCGGCGGTACAGGCACTCGTTCGCCGGCTCACCGGCGGTAAGGATCCCCACATGGGCGTCAACCCGGACGAGGTCGTGGCGCTCGGTGCCGCGGTCCAGGCAGGCGTGCTCAAAGGTGAGGTCTCCGACGTACTGTTGCTCGACGTCACCCCACTGTCCCTCGGCGTCGAGACGCAGGGCGGGGTAATGACCAAGATCATCGAGCGCAACACGACGATCCCCGCCCGACGCAGCGAAGTGTTCTCCACAGCGGAAGACAATCAGTCCGCCGTGGACGTCGTAGTCCTGCAGGGCGAACGCGAACGCGCCGCCGATAACCGGGTGCTGGGCCGGTTCCGGCTGGAAGACATCCGACCTGCGCCACGCGGCGAGGCGCAGGTCGAAGTCACATTCGATATCGATGCCAACGGCATTCTCAACGTCACCGCCCGTGACAAAGACACCGGCAAGGAGCAGAGCATCACGATCAGCGAACAGGGCAACCTCGACCAGAGCGAGGTCGAGCGCATGCTCGCCGAGGCCGAACGGAACCGGCGTGAGGACGAGGAGCTGCGCAAGGCGGTCGACGCACGTAACGCCCTCGATTCGGTTGCCTACCAGGTGGAACGGCGACTTGCCGAACTGGGTGACAGTGCGCCACCGCACGAGAAGGCGCGTGCCGAGATGTTGATCGCCGACGCGAGGAAGGCTGTAGAAGACGGTGCTCCACCCTCGGAGGTAGAGCCACTGACCTCGGAGCTGCAGCAGTTGCTCTACGGGCTTGCAGCGGTTCAAAACGGCGGCGAGGGATACCAGACCGGCGGAAGAGACGCTGCGTCGTCGGATGACGACGACGTGATCGACGCCGAGTTCGATCGGAGCTGAGGCACCTGATGGACAGATCTGCTGATCATTCGACGACCGAGCAGGCTACCGACCGTACTGACACGGACCAGACCGAGACGAGGCCTGATCACACCGATACCGAAGCCAAGCTGGCTCGACTCGAGGACCGCTGGCGCAGAGCACTCGCAGATCTGGACAACCTGCGCAAGCGGTATGCCAAAGATCTCGACCGTGAACGCGCCGCGGAGACAGCGAGGGTATCGGCGGCGTGGCTGCCTGTCCTGGACAACTTGGAGCTCGCGCTGGCCCATGCGGATAGCGATCCTCAGGCCGTCGTCGAGGGTGTGAAGGCAATCCGGGACCAAGCGGTGCAGATATTGTCACGGCTCGGCTTCGAGCGCCACGACGAGGTCGGTGTGCCGTTCACCCCGGAACTCCACGAAGTAGTCAGTGTGGTGACCCAACCCGACCTTCCCTCCGGAACCGTGATCGAGGTCTTGCGGCCAGGTTACGGAGAAAACGGACAGCAGTTGCGTCCCGCCACCGTGGTCGTCAGCCGACCTGAGGAGTGAGCGCCATGGCGCGTGACTACTACGAAGCGCTCGGGGTCCCGCGCAGCGCCGACTCCGACGAAATCCAGCAGGCCTACCGCCGACTTGCCCGCAAATATCACCCCGACATCAACAAAGACCCCACTGCGGAAGACAAGTTCAAAGAGATCAATGAGGCCTACCAAGTGTTATCCGACCCAGACACCCGGAAACGCTACGACCGATTCGGGGACGACTTCCGTCGGGTACCCGAGGACTACGACGAACGGGTCCGGGCAAGCGCCGGCGGGTACGGCGGCGGAAGGTACAGCGGTGGGGGCCGGAGGGTGCACTTCGGACACGGCACAGACGGCGAGGGGGGCGTCGACTTCGAGGACCTCTTCGGACAGATGTTCGGCGGCGGTGGCGCGTACGGCCCGATTCCCGGCGCCGATCAGGAAGCGGAACTGGAACTGACCCTGGAAGAGGCGTACCGGGGCGGCAAACGCACTCTCCGTCTGGACGGACGGCGATACGACGTCAACATTCCGGTCGGTGTCCTCGACGGCCAAAGAATCCGGCTGGCCGGGCAAGGGGGCCGAGGCAACGGCGGCGCACCGCCCGGGGATCTGTACCTCGTGGTCCGGATCAAACCGCATTCCCGGTTCCGCGTACAGGGCCGGGACATCTACGTCGACCTTCCCGTCTCCCCCTGGGAAGCAGCACTCGGCGCGACGGTCGCCGTTCCCACTCCCGGCGGTGAGGCGAAAGTCAAAGTCGTACCGGGCTCGTCGACAGGTAGGAAGCTGCGCCTGCGCGGAGAAGGCATGCCCAACCCGCGAGGCTCCAACGGCAACCTCTACGCCGAAATCAAGGTGATGGTGCCATCGAAACCGACAGCACGTGAACGCGAGCTGTTCGAACAGTTGGCCGCCGAATCGAACTTCGACCCGAGGAAACAGCCATGAGCACCCCGACCCCGGGCACCCAGTACATATTGGTTCGCCGTACCGGAATGTCGCTGGATGTCTTCGCCGAACGTACCGGGCTGCACCCCGACCTGGCAAGAAAACTCGTGGCTCTCGGCCTGATCGACGCACGCCGCGACCCCGGCGGCGAAATATTGTTCGAACCGTCAGCAGTGGCCCACGCTGCCCGCATCCAACGGTTGCGGACGGGTCTAGGCCTGAACTACTCGGCAATCGGGCTCGTGCTCGATCTGCTGGATCGAATCGAGAAACTCGAAGCAGCGTCCCACGGAAGGAAGACACCCCCATGGACACCGGCAGTCTGACTGAAAGGTCACGAGAAGCCCTGCAGGAGGCCCAGAACATCGCGACCAGAATGGGCCACACCGAGGTCGACGGAGAGCACCTGCTGCTCGCGTTGGTCGATCAGCAGGAAGGGCTCGTACCGCGACTGCTCGAGCAGGCCGGTGCGAACGTCGATGCTCTACGCTCCGATCTGGAACAGGCACTCATGCGTAGGCCGAAGGTCAGCGGCCCCGGTGCGACGCCCGGTCAGGTGATGATCACCCAGCGCCTGGCCAAACTGCTCGACGCCGCCGAACGAGAGGCAAAGCGACTCAAGGATTCCTACGTGTCGGTGGAGCATCTCGTGATGGCCCTCTCCGAGGAGGGGTCGACCAGTGCGGCCGGGCGGGTTCTCACCAGCCATGGGGTCACACGAGAGACCTTCCTCGCCGCCTTGACCACAGTGCGCGGCAACCAGCGCGTCACCTCGGCCACCCCGGAGGGGGCGTACGAGGCGCTCGAGAAGTACGGACGCGACCTCGTCTCCGAGGGCCGAGCAGGCAAACTCGATCCGGTCATCGGGCGAGACGCCGAAATCCGCAGGGTAACGCAGATCCTGAGCCGGAAAACGAAGAACAATCCGGTGCTGATCGGCGACCCCGGCGTCGGCAAGACCGCGATCGTCGAGGGACTCGCCCAGCGGATCGTCCGCGGCGACGTGCCCGAGGGCCTACGCGACAAGACGATCTTCTCGCTCGACATGGGTTCCCTGGTGGCCGGCGCGAAGTACCGCGGCGAGTTCGAGGAACGGCTGCAGGCGGTGCTGTCCGAGGTGAAAGCGGCCGAGGGGCGCATCCTGTTGTTCGTCGACGAGTTACACACCGTCGTCGGCGCAGGATCGGTCGGCGGCGAGGGATCTCTCGACGCCGGCAACATGCTCAAACCGATGCTCGCCCGCGGCGAACTGCACATGATCGGTGCCACCACTCTCGACGAGTATCGCAAGCACATCGAATCCGATGCAGCATTGGAGCGTCGATTCCAGACCGTTCTCGTCGACGAGCCCAGTGCCGAGGATGCAATCTCGATTCTGCGCGGACTTCGAGAACGCCTCGAGGTGTTTCACGGCGTGAAGATCCAGGACGGCGCACTGGTGGCCGCCGTGACCCTCTCGCACCGGTACATCACCGACCGTTTCCTTCCGGACAAGGCGATCGACCTGGTAGATGAAGCGTGCGCCCGGCTACGAACCGAAATCGACTCGATGCCCGCCGAACTCGACGAACTCACCCGGAAAGTGACCCGGCTGGAGATCGAAGAGGCCGCCCTGTCCAAGGAAACGGACGCCGCCAGCAAGACACGCCTCGAGGAGTTGCGTAAGGAACTGGCCGATCTGCGGGCCGAGACCGACGCCCGGCACGCTCAGTGGGAGGCAGAGCGCCAAGCGATCCGTCGGGTGCAGGAGCTGCGGGGAGAGCTGGAACGATTGCGACACGAAGCCGAGGAGGCCGAACGCAATTACGACCTCAATCGGGCCGCCGAGCTGCGATACGGCGAGATCACCGAACTCGAACGCAAACTCAAGGCGGCGGAGGAGCAATTGGCCACCAGGCAAGGCCGCAATCCGTTGCTGCGCGAGGTGGTCACCGAAGACGAGATCGCAGAAATCGTGGCCGCATGGACGGGTATCCCGGTCGCTCGACTGCAGGAAGGCGAGCGGGAGAAACTGTTGAAGCTCGACGAGATCCTGCACGAGAGGGTCGTCGGTCAGGACGAGGCGGTGCAACTGGTCGCAGACGCGGTGATCCGGGCGAGGTCCGGCATCCGTGATCCGCGCCGGCCGATCGGTTCGTTCATCTTCCTGGGACCGACGGGCGTGGGAAAGACCGAACTCGCAAAGACGCTGGCCAGCGCCCTCTTCGACAGCGAAGACAACATGGTGCGCCTGGACATGAGCGAGTACCAGGAACGGCACACGGTGAGTAGGCTCATCGGTGCGCCCCCCGGGTACGTCGGGTATGACGAGGGGGGTCAGCTCACTGAGGCGGTGCGTCGCAAGCCGTACTCCGTGGTGCTCTTCGACGAGATCGAGAAGGCCCATGCCGACGTCTTCAATACCCTTCTACAGGTGCTCGACGACGGCCGGATCACCGATTCTCAAGGCAGGCAGGTCGATTTCCGGAACACGGTGATCATCATGACCTCGAACATCGGATCCCAGCATCTCCTCGACGGAGTCACAGCGGACGGCGAGATCAAGCCGGACGCCCGGGCGCGGGTGCTGGCGGAACTGCGCGGGCACTTCCGTCCCGAGTTCCTCAACCGGATCGACGACATCGTGTTGTTCACCCCGCTCACGCTGCCCCAGATCGAGCACATCGTCGAGCTACAACTCACCGATCTTCGGAACAGATTGTCAGAGAGACAGATACACTTGAATATCACACCGGAAGCACGCCGGCTCATCGCCGAACACGGTTTCGACCCGGTCTACGGTGCACGACCCCTGCGCAGGTATATCGCCCATGAGGTCGAAACCAGGATAGGTCGTGCGCTGTTGCGCGGCGAAATCGAACCGGGCGGCACCATCGATGTCACGGTCGATGACGGCGAACTGTCCGTCGCATATACGGAACCCGCCATCGCGGCCTGAGAAGGGGTGTCGTCATGGGATCCGACAAGGTGAAGTGCCCACACTGCGACAAGGTCAACAGGGTACCGGCGGCCGGGAACGGGAGACCCCGCTGCGGAAATTGCCACGAGCCGCTGCCCTGGATCGCCTCGGCAGGGGATGGCGACTTCGCGGAGGTCGCCGAGAAATCCTCGGTGCCTGTACTCGTTGACCTCTGGGCGACGTGGTGCGCTCCGTGCCGAATGGTCAGCCCCGCGCTCGAGCAGCTCGCCACAGAACGCGCAGGTCAGATCAAGCTCGTCAAGGTTGACGTGGATGCTGCACCCCAGACGGCCGAACGTTTCACCGTCCGTGCCGTTCCGACGCTGCTGGTGATGGACCGAGGTGAGGTACTCGCTCGTCAGGCGGGCGCCGCTCCGGTACCGGTGTTGCGCACATGGCTCGATCAGGCGCTCTCGGAAAAAGCAGGCAAGGAGGCGAACTCATGACTTTTGCCCACGCGGACCCACATGTGATCGCGATCCGGGCCGTGGCGCCCCGCACTCCACAAGGTTGCGAGGAATGTCTTCGCCTCGGCACCCCGTGGGTACATCTGAGGCTGTGTCTGTCGTGCGGACACGTCGGTTGCTGCGACTCCTCGTCGGGCAAGCACGCGAGCGCACACGCTCACGCCCTTGGCCATCCGATCGTCCAGTCGATGGAACCCGGTGAAGATTGGCGTTGGTGTTATGTCGACCAGAATTTCGTCTGAGGACGCCCCACGCCTCGGCGACGGTCAGCTCGTCGACGACGAGACTCCGGATACAGTCGGGGCATTCCCGCGGTTGACGGACGCCCAGGTAGCGACGCTCGAGACCGGAGGCACACGTCGATCGGTTCACGCCGGCGAGGTGCTGATTCGAGCGGGCACCCGCAGCAGCGACTTCTTCGTCGTCCTTTCCGGCAAGGTCGCGATCATCGACGAGGGCGCCGAGGACGGTGAGCGTCGGATATTGCGCCTGCACGGTCCGGGCCGATTCCTGGGCGAGCTCGGACTGCTGGATAGCCAGGTGGCGTTCTTCACCGCCGAGGCGATCGAGGACGGCGAGGTGCTCGTCGTCCCAGCCGAGCGGGTGCGCGAGCTCGTCGCCCACGACCTCGTGCTCAGCGATCTGATCCTGCGGGCCTACCTGGTGCGCCGGCACCTACTGATCGGGCTCGGTTCGGGGTTCCGAATCATCGGCTCCTGCTATTCCCCGGACACGTTGCGGCTTCGCGAGTTCGCGATGCGCAACCGGCTGCCCCACAAATGGATCGATCTGGAGCAAGACGAACGGGCGGAGCAACTGCTGCAAAGCCTGGGTGTCGCCCCAGAGGACACTCCCGTCGTGATCTGGCACGGCGAGAAGGTGCTGCGCAATCCGACGAACGCCGAACTCGCCCGCATCGTCGGGCTTCCGGTCCCGGACGCAGCGCACGACGTATGCGACCTCGTCGTCGTAGGTGCCGGACCGGCGGGTCTGGCCGCGTCCGTGTACGGCTCATCCGACGGGTTGAACACGGTGACACTGGAGTCGATCGCTGCAGGTGGGCAGGCTAGCACCTCCTCCCGGATCGAGAACTACCTGGGCTTTCCGGCGGGGATCTCCGGTGCCGAATTGGCGGAGCGGGCCGTGATTCAGGCCGGGAAGTTCGGTACCCGCCTTCTCGTGTCGGCGGAGGTGACCGGTTTGGGATCCGAGGGCGGGCACCATGTGCTCCAACTGGCGGACGGCGGCGAGATCCGCGCCCGGGCGGTCGTGCTCGCCACCGGGGCGCGATATCGCAAGTTGGAGGTTCCGGGAATCGAGGCACTGGAGGGGAGAAGCGTGTATTACGCCGCAACCAATCAGGAAGCGCGGCTGTGCGGCACCGACCCTGTAGCCATCGTCGGCGGCGGAAACTCCGCCGGCCAGGCCACCGTCTTCCTCGCAGACCAAGTTTCCCACGTTCACCTCCTCATCCGCGGCCACGACCTCGGAAAAAGTATGTCCCGGTATCTCGTCGACCAGATCGAACGCCATCCGCGCGTGACCGTGCACCGAAACGCCGAGATTCGTGAGGTCCACGGCGACAAGCACCTCGAAGAGATTGCAATCGAGGACAATCGCACGGGCGACAAGGCCAGGATCCGGGTGCACGCTCTGTTCGTCTTCATCGGGGCGATGCCGCATACCGGGTGGCTGACCGACGCGATCGCGCTCGACGATCACGGCTTCGTCCTCACGGGCGTGGACGCCGTCCCCGCCCGTGAGGACGGCAACCAGAGAATCGACGCCCCGCCGTCGAGAACACTCGAAACGAGCCGGGCCGGTCTGTTCGCAGCGGGTGACGTCCGCAGCGGCTCGGTAAAACGGGTCGCATCCGCTGTCGGTGAAGGAGCGATGGCGGTACGACAAATCCATGAATACTTCGAGAGGAGCTGACGACATGCCAGTGATGGGCACTGCAAAATTCCAGCGGTTCTTCCGGGTAGCGGCTGGACTGCACGTCGACCGGAACGATCTCAAACGCTATACAGATTTCATCGACGACAAGATCTACGACGTGATCCTCATCGGCAAGGCCTCGGCAAAGGCAAACCTGCGGGACGTGATCGAACCGTGGGACCTGCCGATCACCAAGGGGCTGCAGGAGAGCATCGACCGATTCGAGAAGCTGGACGAGGAGATCGAACTACAACCTCTGCTCGACCAACTGGCGGCCCAACCGCCCTTGGACGTAGCCCTCTCCGAGAGAACCGAGCAGAGATTGCCGCTGATTGCCGGCGGCTTGAGCGTGGCGCTGGCGCGCACTTTCGTCACTGTCCAGCCGGACCGCAAAAACCCCGGGACCGCCGAGTGGAACGTCACCCTCGACATCTTCCATCAACTCCTCTGAACCGATCGGCTGATGCGGTCGTCGTGACTTCCTTTGCGCACCTTCGGACAGAGTCTGGATACAGCTGACCGGACACCGAGGACCGGAGTGGGCGCGGGGCGGGCTCGATCGCCCGGGGCGGGACACGCCCGGATATGACCTGAACCACAGTGTGGCTAGGGTGACGGTCATGACGGAGAACACGACACGACGATGGGGCCTGACCGTCCCGCTCGACGGCATCCCCCTGTCCGACCAGCGACGCATCATCGAAGAGCTCCCCGATCTCGGGTACACGGACGTGTGGTCGTCCGAGGCCGGCGCTGCCGATGCGTTCACCCCGCTGACCCTCGCGAGCGTGTGGGCTCCCGGCCTGCGCCTGGGTACCGCGATCGTCCCCGTCTACACTCGCGGCCCCGCGACGCTGGCCATGTCGGCCGCGAGCCTCGCCGCCGCCGCACCCGGCCGCTTCGTGCTCGGGGTGGGCACCTCCTCCGACGTCATCGTGGAGAAGTGGAACGGCATCCCCTTCGAGGAACCGTTCAAGCGTGCCCGTGACACCCTGCGGTTCCTGCGTGCGGCGCTGGCGGGGGAGAAGGTCTCCGAGAAGTACGACACCTTCGCCGTCGACGGCTTCCGGGCCGGCGTCGTACCCGACCCGGCGCCGCCGGTGCTGCTGGCGGCACTGCGCCCGGGCATGCTGCGTCTGGCCGGGCGTGAGGCCGACGGCGCCATCATCAACTGGCTGTCCGCCGACGACGTCCGCACCGTGGCGCCCTACGTCCACGAGGGCGGCGAGAACAAGGAGATCGTCGCGCGGATCTTCGTGCTCCCCGGCTTCGACACCGAGACCGCCCGCGCCATCGGCCGCCGCATGATCGCCGCCTACATGAACGTCCCCGTCTATCGGGCCTTCCACGAATTCCTCGGCCGTTCGGACGATTTCGCCGGCATGTGGAAGGCGTGGGCGGAAGGCGACCGCAAGGCCGCCCTCGAAGCGATCCCGGACCACGTGGTCGACGCCCTCGTGATCCACGGCGAACCCGAGGCCTGCCGCGAGCATGTGGAGCGCTACGTCGAGGCAGGTGTGACCACCCCGGCCATCGCCCTGGTGCCCTCGGGCGATCCCGCACCGATGATCCGGGCGCTCGCCCCGCGCTGACGACCGGACGTCACGATTCGATGTCGGCGGTTAACGGCACCCGAGGGCGACGCGACAACTCCTGCAGATGCGCTGTGCAGGAGGCGAGATGGCCGAGCCGACGTCGAGTACGGACCCGAACACGATCGCTCGTGTGACCGTGGTTGCCGACGACGGAGTGCCGTTGGCCACCACGGTGACCGGATCGCGGGATGCGGGTCTGACCCTCGTGTGCCTGCACGGCCACTGCCAGGACGCCGCGAGCTGGGATGCCGTCTGCGAATCGGTGGACCTGCCGGGTCTGCGCATCGTCCGCTACGACCAGCGAGGACACGGTCGTTCCGGGACCGGCGACGTCACGGCGTGCACGGTCTCCGGGATGGCCGACGACCTCGACGCGGTGCTCCGGACCCTCGCGCCGGACGGACCGGTGGTGCTGGCGGGATATTCGATGGGCGGCATGGTCGCACTGTCCTACGTCCGTCGTCACCCTGACGCCGTCGGCGACCGCATCGTGGGTGTCGGCCTGTTCGCCACCGCAGCATCGGGGCTCGCGGACGGCGGTATCGGACGCTATCTGCGGCATCCGGCCGCCTTCATCGTGCACCGGGCGGTGTCGCGTGCACCGCGCGTCATGGAGTTGTCGAAACGCGCCGGGGGCCGGGTGTGCACGGTTGCCGCACGCAGGCGCACGGAGGAATCGTGGCTGCGGGTGGTCGGATCGGCGCTGTCGAACGAGACCTCCGTCGTCACCTGGTCGCGACTGCTGGCCGACTTCGCGGTGCTCGACGAGTCCGCCGCCCTCGATGTGCTCGCCAGAGTGCCGGTGGTCGTCGCGGCGGGCACGGAGGACGTCTTCGTGCCCTTGTCGTTGTCGGAGGCGATGACGGCGCGGCTGCCGCACGCGAACCTCGTGCGGTTCGTCGGTGCCGGTCACCGCGTGCTCGCCGACCGTCCCGAGGAGGTCGCCGGTGCGCTGTCGGATCTGCTCGAGCAGGTGCGCGTCCAGAGTCCCGTCGGCCTCGCTCAGCGCGAGCCGACGAGGGTCGCTTCCTGATCGGCGAGCAACTTCCGGGGGACGAGCGCGAGCACGAGCAGTGCCACGGCGACCGCGAAGCATGCGACGAACCCGACGTGGGGTGCGGCGAGCGAGATGACGAAGGGCACCGCGAAACCCAGATAGATCAGGCAGTAGAAGACGGCGACGGTCTGCGCCAGCTCGTCCGGCGGAGCGATGTGCTCGACGGTGACGAGACCGGAGACGAGCAGCATGCCGTAACCCCCGCCGAGAAGGACGGCGGTGACGAGGACGGCAAGCACCGATACCGGGCCGTCGACGAGCACTGCGACGCCGGCGGTCACGAAGCCCAGCACACCGAGACCCACCCCCGTCCAGACGCCACGGTCCTCACCGTGCCGGGTGATGCGCCGGGCCACGGGCTGGATCAACGCACCGGTGAGCAGGGTCAGGGCGGCGACCACGCCGGTGAACGCGACGGCCACGCTGTCCACGCGGCCCGAGACGATCGGCGGCATCGTGGCGAACGAGACGGTCGCGCATCCGAAGACCCACGGGGCCCACGGCACGACACCCCAGCGGAAGCGCGGGGACGACAGCGTCGACAGGCGCCACGAGCCCTGCACGGTGCGGGGCCGGTGGGCGTCGGGGACGGTCCACACCAGTACCAGCGCGACCACCATCAGAGCGATGTGCACGAGATAGGGCAGACGGTCGGGGTCGGGCAGCCACTGCGCGATGAGACCGGCGAACAGGGCGCCGCTGCCGAATCCCGCCGACAGTGAGACGGCGGCTCGGCGCGCTCCCACACCTGGACCTTCGCTCAGTTCCTTCATCCACGCGGTGCCTGCTCCGAACGCCATCCCGGATGCCAATCCGGCGAGGACCCGGCCGAGATACAGCAACGCCGGGATATCGGCGCCGAGAAGCAGGACGATCGACGACACGATGCTCACCGGGATCATCGCCCGGATCACCGGACGACGCCCGATCCGGTCGGCCACGCGCCCGAAGTAGAGCAGGGCGGGGATCAACCCGACGATGTAGGAGCCGAGCATGGCGGTGAACGAGTCGCTGCCGAGTCCCAGGTGGTCGCGGTAGACGAGCTGCATCGGAGCGAACTGATTGGCGCCCCAGCTCACCGCGAATACGGCGAACGCGAGACGAGCCCAGGACGGAATCATTCCCCGATCCTCTCAGGCCCGTTCCGGCGGGAAAGTATCAACTCTTCACACCGCGGCGACCGGCTTCCTGTGGAGTGTGGACGTAGGAGGGACCCGGAGCCGGCCATAGCGTTCTCGTCGAACGCAGACCAAGGAGGGCCAGTGGCGGTAGACGGTCGATCCCCGACGCTCGACACCGAGCGCACCGGCACGTGGACCGGCGCCGACGCGCGGTCGATCGCCGCCGTGGTCCGCAACCGCGAGGTCACCGCCCGTCGGGTCGTCGAGGACCATCTCGCCCTGATCGCCGAGCAGAACACGCGCCTCAACGCGATCGTCACCGTCGCGGCGGAGAGTGCCCTCGCCGAGGCCGACGCCCTCGACCGACGCCTCGACCGCGGCGAGGTGGCCGGTCCGCTCGCCGGGGTGCCGTTCACCGTCAAGGACCTCATCGCCACCGCAGGCGTGCGCACGACGGCCGCCTCGAGGGCGCTGGCCGACAACGTCCCCGTCGTCGATGCACCGGCCGTCGCCGCGATGAAGGCGGCCGGCGCGATCCTCGTCGGCAAGACCAACACGCCCGAATTCGGGACCTCCGGGCTCACCGACAACGAGATGTTCGGACCGGCCGTGAACCCGCTCGGCAGCCCCGAGTCGCCGCGCTCACCCGGCGGATCCAGCGGGGGCGAAGCCGCGTCGATCGCGTCGGGCATGAGCGTCCTCGGATTGGGCACCGATTTCGGCGGGTCCGTGCGCTGGCCCGCGCACTGCACCGGCCTGTGCTCGATCCGCCCCACCGTCGGCCGGGTGTCCGCGGACGGCCAGTACCCGGGGGTGCTCGTCGGCGATCATGTACGTGCCAATCCGACGACGGTGCACGGCGCGCTGCAGACCGTCGGGCCCATGACACGGAACCTCGGCGACCTCGTCCTCGCCCTCCGCATGATCTCCGAACCGCACGTCGCGTGGACCGACCCGGCGACCGTCGACGTCGACACGCTGACGATCACCTGGGCGCCCGGGGAGGGCACCGTGCCCGTCGACGACGAGATCGAGGACGTCGTCCGCGAGAGCGCGCGGCGCCTCGGTGCCCGTGAATACCGCGGGTCGGCCCTGGTAGAGGGGAACGAGTTGTTCGGGCGGCTGAGGGCCACCCAGACCCACGCCGACATCGACGCGCTGGCGAGGACCGACCGCTTCGGTGCTGTCATCCGCGACCTGCTGTCCACGGCCGGTCGCGCCGAACATCGGGAGGTGGAGGGCCTCTGGGCGTGGCGCACCGCGCTGATCCATCGCCTGCTCGACGAGATGGGCGACGTGCTGGTGCTGCCGGTCGCGTCCATCGGGGCGCCTCCGCTCAGCGACGATCGTTTCGCTGTCGGCGACCGGCTGCTCACCTGGCAGGAGGCACTGGCGAGCTGCCGCACGATCAGCGTCACCGGCCTCCCGTCCGTCGTCGTCCCTGTCGGGCGGACGAGTGACGGCATGCCCATCGGCGTGCAGGTCGTCGCGCGCCCCTTCCACGACCACGTCGCGCTGGCCGTCGCCGCGCGTCTGTGACACACCGGTAAGGAGACCGCTGTGCGGGACATTCTCGACGAGCTGTCGCGATGGTTCGACGACGGTGAGACGTTCGCGCTCGCAACCGTCGTGCGCACCTGGAAGTCGTCGCCGCGCGAACCCGGCGCCGCGATGGCCGTCTCGCGGTCGGGCGAGGTGGTGGGCAGTGTCTCGGGAGGGTGCATCGAAGGCGCGCTGTACGACATCGCGGGTGACGTGCTCGCCGACGGGCGTGCACGGACCGAGGTCTTCCGCGTCACTGACGACGACGCCTTCGGAGTGGGTCTGACCTGCGGCGGCACCATCGAGGTGTTCGTGCAGCGGGTCGATGCCGCGACCTATCCCGAGTTCCCCGAGGTGGCACGGCGGATCGGGGCTGGAGAGCCGGTCGCCGTCGTTACCGATCGGGAGTCCGCCGACCATCGTGTGGTCACCCTCGACGGGGGCGACGGCACCGACGTCGGGGACGAGGTGCGCCTGCGCCTGTCCTACGGCGCTTCGGAGGTCTATGTCGACGAGGGGCGTGCGCAGATCGTGGAGATCTTCGCGCCGCGACCGCGGATGTACGTCTTCGGTGCCATCGACTTCGCGTCCGCCCTGTGCACGCTGGGGAAGTTTGCCGGTTACCGCGTGACGGTGATCGACGCCCGGCCCGTCTTCGCGACGCCCGCCCGATTCCCCGACGCCGACGAGGTCGTGGTGGCGTGGCCGCACGTCTTCCTCGAGTCGGCGCCGGTCGACCCCACCACGGTCGTCGCGGTGCTCACCCACGACGAGAAGTTCGACATCCCGCTGCTCGAACGCGCCCTCCGCTGCGAGGCCGGATACATCGGGGCGATGGGCAGTCGCTCCACGCACGAGCGCCGGGTCGCCCTGTTGCGCGAGGCCGGTCTGTCGGCCGACGAACTGGGACGACTGCACTCGCCGATCGGACTCGACCTCGGGGCACGCACCCCGGAGGAGACGGCCGTGTCGATCCTCGCGGAGATCCTCGTGAGCACGCGCGGTGCCACCGGGCGCAGCCTTGCGACACTGCGCGGACCCATCCACCGGGTGCCGGCGGGACGCGCTGCCCGACCTGCGGATTGTCCGCCTGCGATTGACGGTATTGCGGCAGCCCTCTAATGTCACGTGTCTCCCATGCGGGGGTGAACGACTGGCAGGTGGACGGGTAGTGCTGTGACGGTGCGCAAGGCTGAGAAACCGGGGCCCAGCGCATCCGAACCGGGACGCAGCGCAGCCGATCCGGAGGACAGCGCAGCGGTCGTATTCGAACCGTGCCCGCTCGCAGACGTCGTCTCCTCGGGTCTCCTCGTCGCACCGACGGTGCTTGCCGGTGACGTCTCCACGGCGCGACCTGTCACCGGGGTCGCGGTGATGATGCTCCCCGAGATCGGTCCCTGGCTGCGTCCGGGGCTGCTGCTCGTCACCTCCACCACCGTGCTCGCGCGACTCGCCGTGCCGGTCGCCGACTTCCTGGCGCGGCTGGACCGAAGCGAGGTCTCGGCGCTCGTGGTCCGGCTCGACACCGGACATCCGCTGCCGCAGAGCCTCACCGACGACGTTCCCCTCCCGGTGCTGACGACGCCGGAGGAGGTCGTCGCGGATCACCGTCTCGCGCGGGGTCTTCGCGACATGGCTGTCGCTCAGGTGGAAGCGGTCTTCGAGGCGGATCACCTCCGTCGCGGGCTGCTCGAGATCGTCATGGCCGGCGGCGGGCACAGGGCGCTCGCCGAAGGCATCTCGCGCCGGCTCGGCGGGGCGGTGCTGATCACCACCCCGGACGGACGTCAGACCTACAGGGCCGGAAATGAATCCGACTTCGCCTGGCTGTCCTCGACGGCAGCCGTCGACTCGACAGGCCGGGTACGGACCGATTCGATCGAGGGCGGTCTCGGTCTGCACCGATTCGGCGACGAGTACGTGGCGATCGCCGCGATCTCCGCCAACGGCATCGACCACGGTCGGCTCGTATTCTTCTGTCCTGCACGTGATCTCTCCGCGCCGGATCTGTATCTCGTGGAGCAGGCGGCGACGGTGTGTGCGCTCGTCGTGAGCCGTGAGCTCGCAGTGTCTGCGGTCGAGGAGAAGCACCGGGCCAACTTCGTCCGGGACCTGTTGCGCGGCCGCGCCGGTGAACCCGAACAGGTGATCGTGCACGCCCAGATGTTCGGCTGGAATCTCGACCGCCCGGTGGTGGTGGTCGCCGTCGAACCCGATCGCGTGGACGACGATTCCTCGGCGGCACCGGCGCGACTGCCCGTCGTGGAACGGCAGGCCCGCGCGTTCGCGGGTGCGCTCGCCGGCCGCGATTCCGGAGCGTCCGTCACGGCCCTGGCGACCGAGACCGTCGTGCTCATGGGTGAGGGCAGCGACACGATGACCCTCGTGCACGAACTCGTCGCCCAGGTGCGCGGAGCCGGTGGGGGAGGACGTCGCCCGTTCGGTGTGGGGGTCTCGCGTGCGTCGTCGTCCACCGACGACCTGCCGGTGCTCTACGCCCAGGCGCGCACGGCACTCGAAGTGGGCCGCAAGATCTCCGGGCCGTGGGCGGTGACCCATTTCGACGATCTGGGTGTGTACCGGTTGCTGAGCCTCGTCGAGGACACCGAGGAACTCGAGTCGTTCGCGCGCGAGACGCTCAAGGAACTGACCGACGGCACGGCCGAGGCGCAGGACATGTGCCGTACCCTCGAGGTGCTCCTCGCCACCAACATCAACATCGCAGAAGCCGCGCGCCAGTTACATTTTCATTACAACACTCTGCGCTATCGTGTGGCGAAACTCGAAAAGATCCTCGGTCCCTTCACCGAGCAGCCCGAACTGCGGCTGGACCTTTCGCTCGCCCTCAAGATCATCGCGATGCGCGGGATCGATTCCTGACGATCAACCACCGATCTTGCCAATTTCGGAAGGTCGCTCCTGGCAGATTCCTCCCACGCCGGGCCGGAGCTGCTCCGTTAGCGTTTGCGGCTACCGAAGTACACGTGTGATCGGCAACACAGGCGTAACGATCCACGTGAACGCTATCGGCACCCACACTCTGCTGAAAGGTCCGATATGCCCATCTGGACAGTGCACGGAGACGGCAAGAACATAGAACCGGGACAGGTCGTGGCGCCGATGGAGCGCCTGAGTTGGGGCCGCACCATCGGCCTGGGCGGCCAGCACGTGGTGTCGATGTTCGGCGCCACCTTCGTCTTCCCCATCATCATGGGACTCAACCCGCAACTCGCAGTCATGCTTTCGGGCTTCTGCACCCTGTTCTTCCTCGCTGTCGTCAAGGGCCGGATCCCCAGCTATCTCGGTACCTCCGCGGCCTTCGTCGGCGGCATCGCCGCGATCTACGCCCAGGGCGGCTCGCCGTCGGAGGTCACCGGTGCGATCATGGTCTCCGGGCTCGTGCTCGCCGCGATCGGTGTGGTGATCCACTTCCTCGGCGGCTCGCTGGTCTTCAAGATCCTGCCGCCGGTGGTCACCGGCGCGGTGGTCATGCTCATCGGCTTCAACCTGGCACCGGTGGTGGCCGGTACCTACTGGCCGCAGGATCAGTGGGTCGCGCTGACGGTGATGATCGCGCTGATCGTGGGCAGTGTCGTGCTGCGCGGCTTCCTCGGCCGCGTCGCCATCTTCCTGGCATTGCTGTTCGGCTACGCACTGTCGTGGATCCTCGACCGGATCAGCGGACCGATCACCTCCTACGACGCCGGTGCCGACGCCGTCACCGAACACTTCCGCGTGAACTGGGACGGCGTCGCGTCCGCGCCGTGGTTCGGTCTGCCGCCGTTCACGGACGAAGCCGCCGGTGTCGTCGGCATCCATGCCCCGTCGTTCAGCCTCACCTTCATCGTGCTCGTGCTGCCCGGCGTCATCGCCCTGATCGCGGAGAACGCCGGACACGTCAAAGCGGTCGCCGAGATCACCAAGACCGATCTCGACCCCATGATGGGACGCGCGCTGGCCGGTGACGGTCTCGCCACGGCCCTCGCCACCGGTGTCGGCGGTTCCCCGACGACGACCTACGCGGAGAACATCGGCGTCATGGCCGCGACCCGCGTGTACTCGACGGCCGCCTACGCCGCGGCCGGTGTCATCGCGATGCTCCTCGGCTTCTCTCCGAAGTTCGGCGCGGTCATCTCCGCGACCCCCGGCGGCGTGCTCGGCGGCATCACCGTGGTCCTCTACGGCATCATCGGCCTGCTCGGCGCCAAGATCTGGAAGGAGAACGGCGTCGACTTCGGCGACCCGCGCAACCTCATGCCCGTCGCGGCCGGCCTGATCATCGCCATCGGCGACACCAGCCTCGAGTTCACCGACACGTTCTCGCTGAGCGGCATCGCGCTGGGCACCATCGTCGTTATCGGCCTCTACCACCTGTGCCGGGTCATCGCCCCCAAGGACATCGCCCCCGAGGATCCCGATACCCCCTCCGATCAGGGAGAACCGGTCCGGACGGAGCCCGATCCCGACGGGGAGAGCGGCGCCGGGAGGCTGAAGGAGTTCGCGTGACCTCTATTACATCTGACATTGTCGACCGGTGAGCTTTGTCACTTCTCCACGAAACGCCGATCACACTATGCGGGCAGGATCTGTTCAATGAAACCGTCGCCACTCACCTATCACCGACCGCGGTCGATCGATGAAGCCTGCGAGATCCTCGCGGGGGTCGCGCACGAGGGCAAAGTGCTCGCCGGCGGCCAGTCACTGATTCCGCTGCTGTCGATGCGCCTGGCGGCACCGGCTCACCTCGTCGACATCGGCTCGATCCCGCGCCTCGACGCGATCTCCGCTTCACCGGAACTCGGCGTCACCTTCGACGCTCTCACCACCCACACAGCGCTCGAATCCGATCCCACGGTCGCGCAGGTCCAGCCCCTGCTGGGCCGCGCGCTCCGGTTGGTCGCACACCCGACCATCCGCAATCGCGGAACGACCGTGGGATCGATCGTCCACGCCGATCCGTCCGCGGAGATGCCGGCCGTGCTGTCGCTGCTCGGGGGAACGCTCACCGTTCGCTCCGTCCGCGGAGTCCGGCAGATCCCCGCCGCCGAGCTGTTCGCCGGGCCGCTCGAATCGACCCTCGAGGCCGACGAGATCGCCACCAGCGTGACGGTGCCGGCTGCGCGGCCGGGCACCGGCACCGCCATCGACGAGATCGCACGACGCCACGGCGACTACGCCCTCGTCGGCGTGGTCGCGCAGGTGGAGGTCGAGGACGGCGCGGTGACGTCCGCCCGGATGACCTACGTCTCCGCGGGAGAACTCGGGCAGGTCGTCGACTACACCGACATCCTGCGCGGAGCCTCGGCGCACGACGAGCGCGACCCGCTCTGGCAGCAGGTCGCGGAGAAGGCACGCGAGACCGTCGAGACGGAGGCGGACATCCACGCCACCGACCGCTACCGGTCGCAGCTGGTGGCGGCACTGACCGGCCGTGTCGGCTTCGCGGCCGCGCAGGACGCGATCCGCGACGACACACGGGTACCGATGCACACGGGAGGAAGTCGATGACGAGCTCGATCCACAAGGGTGGTCGCGACGCCTCGCGGCGGACCGTCGCCGAACAGGTCGACGAGCTGCAGGCGGAGACCGGCGAGCACCACGTCGCCGTGACCTTCACCCTCAACGGCGTGACGCAGACCGTGGTGCTGCCCTCGCGCACGCTGGCATCGGACGCGATCCGTCATCACCTCCGCCAGACCGGGACCCATGTGGGATGCGAGCACGGTGTGTGCGGCGCGTGCACGGTGCTGCTCGACGGCAAGCCGGTGCGGTCGTGCCTCGTGCTCGCTGCGAGCCTCGAGGGCCGCTCGGTGACGACGGTCGAAGGGCTCGTCGAACCGGACGGCACCCTGCACCCTGTGCAGGAGGCATTCGTCGACTGCCACGGTCTGCAATGCGGTTTCTGCACACCGGGATTCGTCACCACGATCGCCGCCTTCCTCGAGGAGAACCCGTCGCCCACCCACGAGGAGGCGACCGATGCGATCGCCGGCAACCTCTGCCGGTGCACGGGCTACCAGAACATCCGGGCGGCCGTGCTGCGCGCCGCCGAGATCAAGCGCGAACGGTCCGGAGGCTCACCGCTCGGCCCCGACAGCGAGGCGGCACGCGCCTCGCTCGACGCCAAGGTCCGCGGCGCCACCGCTCCGGTCGGAGGAAAGGCAGGACGAGCATGACCAGCGTCTCCGATTCGCCCGTCTCCACCTCGGTCTCGACGAGCACGGCAACCGACCTCGCCCCCGCCGACATCGGTGGTGCCACCGAGTCGGGCAAGTCGTTCGGCAAGCCCATCCCGCGTGTCGAGGACAACCGGCTCGTCAGCGGTAACGGCCGCTATCTCGACGATCTCGGGCACGGCGCGCTCGCCGCGGCCTTCGTCCGGTCGCCGCACGCGCACGCCCGCATCCTCGACATCGCCGTCGATGCGGCTCTCGAACTGCCGGGCGTGCACGCCATCTACACCTACGACGATCTCGAGGCCGACTCGCCCGAGATGGCCGAGAATCTCCCACTGCTCATCCCGCACCCCGCGATCACCGCTCCGCGCAACGGATATCCGCTCGCCAAGGACGAGGTGAACCATGTCGGTGAGGCGATCGTGATGGTCGTGGCCGACAACCGGTACATCGCCGAGGACGCCTGCGCGCTGATCGACATCACCTACGAGGCCCTTCCGGCCGTGGTCGGTGTCGACACCGCACGCAACGCCGAGCACGTCGTCCATCCGGATGTGCCCGACAACGTCGCGGCGCACCTCCAGCACGGGTTCGGCGACATCGAGGCGGAACTCGCCGCGGCACCGCACACGTTGACCCTCGACCTCGAGATCGAACGTTCGGCGTCGATGCCGATGGAGGGCAAGGGCGTCTACGCCCGCTGGGACGACGACGAGAAGGTGCTGACCTTCTGGACGTCCACCCAAACCTCGACGTCCGCCCGTGCTGCGATCGCCGCGCGACTGGGCATGGCGCACAACAAGGTCCATTGCATCGCCCCCGACGTCGGTGGTGGTTTCGGTGTGAAGATCGTCCACCCGTGGCCCGAGGAGGTCATGGTCACCTGGGCCGCCCGCAAGCTGGGGCAGGCCGGGATCTCCAGCGAGGTCAAGTGGGTCGAGGACCGGCGCGAACATTTCATCTCGAGCGCCCACGAGCGCGGGCAGGTCCACGAGGTCACCGTCGGGTTCGACGACGACGGCAGGCTGCTGGCCTTCGACTTCTCGATCTGGCACGACAACGGCGCGTACCTGCCGTACGGAATCATCGTGCTGCTCAACACCTCCACCCAGGTGCTCGGCCCCTACAAACCGCGCGCCTTCCGGGTGGACGCCTATTCGCTGTACACCAACACGGTCATCGTCACGCCCTACCGCGGCGCGGGACGACCCCAGGGCGTGTTCGCAATGGAGCGGGCGATGGACGCCATCGCCAAGCATCTCGGCAAGGATGTCCTCGAGGTCCGCGAGACCAACTTCATCCGCCCCGAGGAGATGCCCTACGACTTCCACCTGATCTTCCAGGACGGCCGTCCCCTCATCTACGACACCGGCGACTACCAGGCCGGAATGGACAAGCTCAAGAAGCTCATCGGCTGGGACGAGTTCGCCGAGTACAAGGAACGTGCCCGCGCCGAGGGCCGCCGCGTCGGAATCGGTGTTGGAGCGTACGTCGAGGGCACGGGACCGGGCCCGTACGAGGGCGCACACGTGCTCATCGAGACCTCGGGCAAGGTCAAGGCCGCCACGGGCCTGACCACCCAGGGCCAGGGACACCAGACCTCCTTCGCGCAGATCGTCGCGGACGATCTCGGCGTGCCGGTCTCCGATGTCGAGATCGTCACCGGCGACACCCGCCGATTCGGGTACGCGGTCGGCACGTTCGCCTCGCGCGGTGCCGTGATGTCCGGATCCGCCTTCCACGTCGCCGCGCAGATGGTGGCGGAGAAGGCGAAGAAGATCGCCGCGGACCACCTCCACGCCGACGTCGCCGATCTCGAACTGCGCGAGGGGCACGTGTGCGTGGTGGGCACCGAACCCGGCGCGGAGGGCACCTCGATCCCACTCGGTGTCGTGGCCGTACTGTCGAACCCGCTCCGCTACGCCTTCGACGACGCATCCCGTCGCGCAACGGGATTCGCGAACGCCGAGACCGACATGTCGGTGCCGCCCGTCCTCGAGGGTGAGCAGCCCGGCCTGGAGGCGACCGGCTACTACTCGCCGCCCACCTCGACGTTCGCGTCGGGAATCCACGCGGCGATCGTCGAGACCGATCCCGTCACCGCCGAGATCCGGGTGCTCCGGTACGCGGTGGTGCACGACTGCGGCAACGTCATCAACCCGCGCATCGTCGAAGGCCAGGTGCAGGGCGCGGTTGCGCAGGGCATCGGCGGCGCACTCTATGAGAAGATCGTCTACGACGAGCACGGGCAGATGCTCAACGCGTCGTACATGGACTTCCTCATGCCCTTCGTGACGGAGATGCCCGACTCTCTCGAGATGGACCACACCGTCACCCCGTCCGCACTCAATCCCCTCGGGATGAAGGGCGCCGGTGAGGCCGGTGTCATCCCGACCTCGGCGGTGATCGCCGCGGCCGTCGAGGACGCGGAGGGTATCCCGATCATCAGCATGCCGATTTCCCCCTCGGAGTTGTTCGAGCTGCGTCTGACCCACGCGGCGTCCCGAAACAAGGAGAACGAATGAGAATCGCCGGTACCGCGCAACTGCAGGCACCTCCCGACGTGGTGTACGACAGCCTGCAGGACGGCCGTGTTCTCGCGGCGACGATCCCGGGCGTGCAGTCGCTCGAGCAGATCAACGACAACCACTACAAGCTGTCCATCACCGCCGGAGTGGCCTCCATCAAGGGCACCTACGACGGGGAAGTGGTTCTGTCGCAGCAGAATCGCCCCGAATCGTTCGTGATGACGGCATCGGGATCCGGTGCCCCGGGAACGGTCAAGGCCGATGTGACGGTGCGTCTCGAAGAACGCGACGGCGGCACCGTGCTCACCTACGACGCGGACGCGGTCGTCGGCGGCATGGTCGGTGGTGTCGGACAACGGATGATCACCGGTGTCGCCAAGAAGATGGCCGGTGTGTTCTTCAACGGCATCGACGGTGTGATCGCCGACGGTCTGCCGGCGGCGCCGAGTGCGGCCGAAGCCGAAGTTGTCGCGGGCGTGAACGGAGCCGAGGTGGCCGAGGTCGCCGAGGGTGCGGGTGTGAAGACCACCGCGCTGCCCGTGGCCGCTGCGTCCGCTGCACCGGTACCGGCCGGAACACCTTCGGTAGCAACCGTTCTGCTGTCCGCGGGAGTGGGCGCCGGTATCGCGCTGGCGGGCGTCGCCCTGGGAGCGATCCTCGCCCGACGCTGACCTTCTCGTCGAATCTCCACGGCACCCCCGGGCCATCACGGCCCGGGGGTGCCGTCGTCTGCAGGTGGCAGGTGCACGAACCCCGAACTCCAGGCGACGAGTTCGGCGAGATGTGACAAAGAAACACCGCCGCTCAGGGGGTGGAATGTCATCAGACGTCAGGTGGGACACCGGCGAGACGAACCCAGGAGGAAACATGGGATCCAGGAAGATTCGGGTCGGTATCGATACCGGCGGAACATTCACGGACGTGGTCGCGGTGGACGACGAGTCCGGCGCCATCGTCACCACGAAGACCCCGTCGACACCGCAGGATCCGGCCATCGGCTTCCTCGCAGGCATCGAGAAGGTCCTCGCGCAGCTCGGCGAGACCGGCGACGCGATCGACGCCGTCAGTCACGGCACCACCGTCGCGACCAACAAGCTCCTCGAGGGCAAGGTCGGCACCCTCGGATTCATCACCACCGAGGGCTACGAACACGTCCTCGAGATCGCCCGCCAGTCGGTCCCCGACGGCTACGGCAACTCCTACTTCTGGGTCAAGCCCGACCGCATCGTGCCGGCCGACCGTGTCCGCACCATCCGCGGTCGTCTCGCCTACAACGGCAGCGAGATCCGTCCCCTGAACGAGGACGACGTCCGCGCCGCCGCCCGCTTCTTCAAGGACCGCGAGATCCGCACCGTCGGCGTGTGCCTCATGCACTCTTACGCCAACCCCGAGCACGAGCGCCGCGTCCGCGACATCCTCATGGAGGAGTACCCGGAGGCGACCGTGAGCATCTCCAGCGAGGTGCTGCGCGAGTACCGCGAGTACGAGCGGTCCATCACGACCCTCGTCGACGCCGCGGTCAAGCCCAACATCCGCAACTACGTCAACAACATCGCGAACCGGCTCCGCGAGTTCTCCTCCGCCGAGGGCGAACAGCGCGACATCCCGTTCTACGTGATGAAGTCCAACGGTGGCGTGCTGTCGGCGAAGGAGGTCGTGCACCAACCGATCACGACCGTGCTCTCCGGCCCTGCAGCCGGTGCCCTGGGTGCGGCGCTGATTGCCGGCGTCGCCGGTGTCGACCAGGTGCTGACCTGCGACGGTGGCGGCACCTCCACGGACGTCACCGTGGTCGTCGGCGGCGAGCCGGCACTCACCACGGAAGGTCGCGTGGGTGTCTACCCGTCCAAGATCCCCATGATCGACGTGGTGACCGTCGGCGCCGGCGGTGGCTCCATCGCGTGGATGACCCCCGAGGGCACCCTGCGCGTCGGCCCGCAGTCGGCGGGCGCCGATCCCGGACCCCTGTGCTACGCCAAGGGTGGCAACGAGCCGACCATCACCGACGCCCACGTCCTGCTCGGTCGCATCCCTCCCCACCTGCTCGGCGGTGAGATCCCGCTCGACACCGAACTCGCCCGCAAGGGCGTCGAGGAGCTCGCACACCGTCTCGGCCTCGAATTCGAGGCGTGCGCCACGGGCATTCTCGAAGTGTCGGCCTGGAACCAGGCCAACGCGCTGCGCCAGATCACCGTCAAGCGTGGTCTCGACGTCCGCGACTTCACCTTGGTGACCTTCGGCGGCTCCGGGTCGCTGCTGGCCTGTCGCCTCATCGACATCCTCGGTCTCAAGGACGTCCTCGTGCCGCTCGAGCCCGGCAACGTCTCGGCCTTCGGGCTGCTGACCGTCGATGTCCGCAACGACTATGTGCAGACGCACGTCAGCCGCCACGACCGGTTGGAGATCGAGGAACTACAGGCCGGACTCGACGCCCTCGCGGCCGAGGCCGAACGTGCCCTGGAGGACGAGGGATTCGGGCCCGATCAGCGGCAGTACGCCCGCTCGGCGGACCTGCGCTATTTCGGCCAGGCCTTCGAGGTGCGTGTGCCGGTCGGCGACGGCCCCATCACCCAGGAACTGATGGACGAGGCGGCCGAACGCTTCCACCAGGCCCATCGCGAGCTCTACGGCTACGACTTCCGCAACGATCCCCACCAGCACGTGGAATGGGTCAACCTCCGCGTCAGCGGTATCGGCCCCATCAAGCGACCGGAACTCGCCGAGATCGCCCCGGGCACGGGGGCGGACGACGCGCTCACCGGCACCCGTCAGGCGTACTTCGACGAGTGGGTCACCACCCGCGTGTACGACCGCGCCCGCCTCGGCGCCGGCGACGAACTCGAAGGTCCCGCCGTGATCGAGGAATTCAGCTCGACCATCCCGGTTCATCCCGGATTCCGCGCTCGCATCGACACTTTCGGCAACATCCGCCTCAGCAAGACGTCCGACTCGAACGGAGCCACCCGATGACTGCGACTCTCGAACCCGCCGCGGCCACGACCCGCAAGCCCTTCCGGCTGACCGACGCTTCGGGTAGCGCTCCCGATCCGGTGCTGGTCGAGATCGTCGCCGGCTACCTCGCCAGTGTCGAGATGGAGGTGGAGACCTCCATCTCCCGGACCTCGCGCTCGCCGATGATCCGCGACGCCCACGACTTCCGTGCCGGCATCCACGACCGCAACCTGCGCAAGCTCACCGGTCGTTCGTACTCGGCGCTCGTGCATCCGGTGGCGCGGGACTTCCCGCTCGAGACGATGAAGCCCGGCGACGTCTTCTTCCACAACGACGTCTACCTCTCCGAAGGCGGCATCGGGCACCTGCCCGACCTGTGCGTCACGGTCCCGGTCTTCGCGACCCGCCCCGGCGACACCGAGCCTTCGGTGGTCGCGTTCGTGCAGGCCTTCGGCCACCACGACGACATCGGCGGTTGCTGCCCGGGCTCCATGCCCTCGGGTGCGACCACCGTGTACGAGGAGGGACTGATGGTCCCGCCGATCAAGCTGTGGGACCAGGGCGTTCCCAACGAGGCGGCGCTGCGGATCATGACCCGCAACTCCCGCATGCCCGATTCGCTCGCCGCCGACCTCGACGCCGAGTGCTCGGCGTGCCTCATGGGTGCGCGTCGACTGTCGGAACTGTTCGAACGCTACGGTGTCGAGACCGTCGAGGCCTGCTTCGACGCGATCCTCGACGCCACCACGGAGACCTACCGCCGCGAGATCCTCAGCAAGATCCCGGTGGGCACGTACACCTGGGAGGACTACGCCGAGCACGACGGTGTGGACGAGCCCATGCTGCACGTGCAGCGCATCACCCTCACCAAGACCTCCCCGGAGGACGAGGGCGGCGAGCGCCTGATCCTGGACTTCAACGGCACCGGTCCGCAGGCGAAGGGCCCGATCAACCACTGCGGTGACTACGCCGACGGCAACTTCCTCATCAAGTGGCTGGCGCCGATCCTCCGCAACCTGGCCGACACCCCGGACCGCATGGCGGAACTGGACGTCAACGAAGGTGTCGTGCCGCTGATCGAGATGAGGTTCCCGGAGCCGGGCACGCTCATCACGCCGATCTTCCCCGCTCCCACCAACGCTCGCACGTTCGTGATCCTGCGTCTGCTCGGTGTGCTCTCCGGTGTGGTCGCCAAGGCGGTCGACGGCAACATGCCCGCCGACCAGGAGACCATCCGCTACACCGGTGTGTACGGCGAGGACTTCGACGGCCACTCCTACCTCATGCGTGAGGTGCTCGGCGGCGGCTCCGGCGGCCGGCACTACGCCGACGGTGAGGACACCATCCACGTGGTGCCCGACTCGCGGAACCTGCCCACGGAGTTCACCGAGAGCCGTTTCCCGTTCATCGTCGAGAAGCTGGGTCTGGCAATCGATTCCGGTGGGGCCGGCCGCTATCGCGGTGGTCTCGGCTACGAGAAGCACATCCGCATGCTCAAGGATGCGAACTTCATGTCCATCGCGGACCGTTCGATCCTCGCCTGCTGGGGCGTCAAGGGCGGCAAGGCCGGCAAGCCGTTCTCCGTCACCCTCGATCCCGGCGGCCCGAACGAGCGCGAGTTCGACGCCCTCACGGACGCCGAGCCGATCAAGGCCGGCGAGGTCGTGCGCATCCGCACCACCGGTGGCGGTGGCTGGGGCGACCCGCTCGATCGTCCGATCGGCGAGGTGGTCCGGGACGTGCTGTGGCGCAAGGTGTCCGTCGAGGGCGCCCGCGACGACTACGGCGTGATCCTGAAGGACACCTCGGCGGAGGAGCCCGTCGCCGACGTCGAGGCCACCGAGGCGCTGCGTGCGCAGATGCGCGCCGAGCGCGGCGAGGAAGAGCCCTTCTTCGACCGCGGTCCCGGTTACGCCCGCCTGTCGGGTGGTGCCGAGTTCGCCGAGTACGACTTCATCGGCAACTGATGTCGACGACGGCCACTTTCTCCCGCGGCACCGATCTCGCAGTGATCGGTGCCGCGGGGAAGACCGGAACGGCTGTCATCGCGGCGCTGGAGACGGCAGACACGACCCCCGTCCGCCGAGTGGTGCACACCGCTCGGCAGGCGGGGGATCGTGCTGTCGACCTCGAGACCGGTGCCGGGCTCGTCGACGCCCTGTCGGGCTGCCGTGGCGTCTACTTCATCGCCCCGAACATGCACCCCGACGAACCGGCGCTGTTCGAACGGTTCCTCGCGGCGGTGGCCGAGGCAGTTGTCGATCACGTCGTCTACCACTCCGTCGCCTGGCCGTACACGCCGGCGATGCCGCACCACCTCGACAAGGCGCGTTGCGAGGACATCCTGCACGCTTCCGGGGTGCGGTGGACCGTTCTGCAGCCCTGCGCGTACACGGAGAACTTCGCATCCGTCCTCGACGGCTCGGTCGATGCACTCGACGTCCCCTACGACCCCGACGCGCCGTTCTCGTTCGTCGCCCTGTCGGACGTCGCGACGGTGGCGGCCCGTGTCCTCGTCGAGGGTACGGACATCCACCACGGCGCCACCTACGAGCTCGGGGGACCGGACTCGGTGAGTGTGCGGCAGCTGTGCGCGGTCGCCGGGCGGTCGGTGGAGATCGAGCAGGTGTCCGTCCCGGTGTGGATGGAGCGCCACGGCCGCGACCTGCCCGCGGATACCCGGGAGCGTCTGGCGGCGATGTTCGACTTCTACGACGATCACGGCTTCGTCGCGGGAAGCGCCGTGACGGCGGCGCTGCTCGGTCGGGCGCCCGCCCGCGTCGCGGATCTCGTCTCGTCGATGCCGCGCCGGTAACCCGCCGGTGGTGTAGGAAAGGGAACGTGACGGATCGCTCTGCGGACGGCCCCGACGCCGTCGACACCCTGCCCCCGCCCGTGCTCATCGCTGTCGACGAGGCCAGCGGTATCGGGGTGCTCACCCTCGACCGCCCGGAGCAGCGCAACCCGCTGTCGGTGGAGACGATGCGCGAGGTCATCGCCGGTCTGACGGCGCTCGCGGCCGACACGAAGGTGATCGTGGTCCGCGCGGAAGGCCCGGTGTTCTCGGCCGGGCACGACCTGCGGCAGATGATCGGACGCACGCTCGACGAGGAACGCGCGATCTTCGAGACGTGCAACGAGATGATGCGGACCGTGCAGTCGATCCCTCAACCGGTGATCGCATCGGTGCAGGGCACGGCGCTCGCGGCGGGATGCCAGCTCGTCGCTGCGTGCGATCTCGCCGTCGCTGCCGGCGACGCTCGCTTCGGTACCCCGGGTGTGCGGATCGGGTTGTTCTGCTCGACGCCGATGGTCGCGGTCAGCCGCGCGATCGGCCGCAAGCGGGCGCTGCAGATGCTGCTGACCGGCGACACCATCGACGCGCAGACCGCCGCCGACTGGGGCCTGGTGAACTACGTCGTCGAACCGGAGACGCTGGAGACCGCGACCACCGAGCTCGCCCTGAAGATCGCCACGTCGTCCCCCGAGACGATGCGGATCGGCAAGGAGGCGTTCTACCGGCAGATCGATCTGCCGCAAGAGACGGCCTATGCCGCAATGGCGGAGACGATGGCGTCGAACGCGATGATCGACGACGCGCAGGAGGGGATGACGGCCTTCCTCGAGAAGCGGGCACCGGTCTGGAAGGACCGCTGATCCCGAGCGATCGCTAGGTCTGGACTAGTTGGTTGGACGTCCTATAAAGTTCACTGCATGACCCCCGACCCGCGTCAGAGCACCGTCGACGGCATCCTCCACCGCACCGCCGCGCGCTATCCCGCCCGCGTCGCACTCCGCTTCGGCGACCGGCAGTTCACCTACCGGGAACTCGACGACGCCGTCACCCGTGCCGCTGCGCACCTGCTCTCGTTGGGCCTGTCCAAGGGCGACCGCGTGGCCGCCTACGGCACCAACTCCGACGGCTACGCGATCGGATATCTCGCCGCTGCCCGCGCCGGTCTGGTGCACGTGCCGATCAACTACGCACTGCGCGGCGAGGAACTGTCGTACCTGCTCGGTCAGTCGGGCGCGAAAGCCGTGCTCGTCGACCCCGTGTTGCGCGACAATCTCGACGCCGTCCTGGCCGACGTGCCGGCCGAGACCGTCGTCCCGCTCCGCGACGCCGACGACTCCCTGGTGACGGTCGCGCAGACCGGCGACGTGCCGACGCTCGACGTCGCCGTGGCCGACACCGACCTCGTCCAGCTCCTCTACACCTCGGGCACGACGTCGAAGCCCAAGGGCGCCATGATGACCCACCAGGCGCTCACCTTCGAATACATGTCGTCGATCGAGGCGCTCGACCTGTCGGCCGGCGACGACCCGCTCGTGTGCATGCCGCTCTACCACTCCGCGGCGATGCACGTCTTCCTCATCCCGTACTTCGCGGTCGGTGCGACCGTGCGGCTGCTGCCCGCACCCGACGTCGCCGAGATCCTGCGGCTGGTGGAGGAGGAGCGCATCGGATCGCTGTTCCTCGCCCCGACGGTGTGGGTGCCGCTGACCAACCATCCCGACCTCGACGAGCGCGACCTGTCGTCGCTGCGCAAGGCGCAGTACGGAGCGTCGATCATGCCCGTCACCGTCCTCGAGCGACTCCGCGGCCGCTACCCGGAGCTCGGCTTCTACAACTGTTTCGGCCAATCCGAGATCGGTCCGCTCGCCACCGTCCTCCGCCCCGAGGAACACGACGCGCGCCCCGCCTCGTGCGGCCGGGCCGTGCTGTTCGTCGAAACCCGCGTCGTCGACGCCGACGGCAACGACGTCCCCGACGGTGAACCCGGTGAGATCCTGTACCGCTCACCGCAACTGTGCCTGGGCTATTGGGAGAATCCCGCCGCGACGGAGGAGGCCTTTCGCGACGGCTGGTTCCACTCCGGCGACCTCGTCACCCGCGACGCCGAAGGCTTCATCACCGTCGTCGATCGCATCAAGGACGTCATCAACACCGGCGGCATCCTCGTCGCCTCACGTGAGGTCGAGGACGCGATCTACACGCATTCGGCCGTCGCGGAGGTCGCGGTGATCGGTACTCCGGACGAGAAATGGATCGAAGCGGTGACCGCGGTGGTCGTCCTCAAGGACGGTCACGAGCTCGACGAGCCCACCTTGATCGACCACGTCAAGCAGCGCCTCGCACCGTTCAAGGTGCCCAAGGCCGTTCGCTTCGCCGACGTCCTGCCGCGTAACCAGAGCGGCAAGCTCCTCAAGCGCGAACTGCGCGGATCCTGACCACTCCGACCGAACACTGCGAAAAGGAAATCCGAACCCGATGCCGAAGAAGCACGTCGCCTCCTGGTACGACGACGAGGTCTCTGCCGTCTACGATCTCGCGCGCGAGTTCTTCGATCGCGAGGTCATGGGCAAGGCCGAGAAGTGGGATTCGCAGCGTCGTATCGATCGTGAGGTGTGGCTCGAGGCCGGCAAACTCGGTCTGCTGTGCTGCTCGATCCCCGAGGAATACGGGGGTGGCGGCGGTACCTTCGCGCACGACCTCGCGGTGTTCGACGCGCAGGGCTACTCCGGCGATCTCGCGTTCGGCAACTCCGTGCACAGCGGCATCGTCGCGCACTACATCCTCGAATACGGCAACGAGGAGCAGAAGAAGACGTGGCTGCCGGGCATGGCCACCGGCGAGATCCTCGGTGCCATCGGCATGACCGAACCCGGCGCGGGTTCGGACCTCAAAGCGATCAAGACCACCGCGGTGCGCGACGGCGACCACTACGTCGTCAACGGCTCGAAGACCTTCATCACCAACGGTTCTTCGGCCGACGTCATCGTCCTCGCCGTCAAAACCGACCCGAAGGCAGGCGCCAAGGGTGTGTCGCTGCTCATCGTGGATCTCCGTGACGCCCCGGGCTTCTCGGTGGGCCGTGTGCTCGACAAGGTCGGCCAGCACGCCGCCGACACCTCCGAGCTGTCGTTCGTCGACGTGCGCGTGCCCGTGACGAACCTGCTCGGCGAATCCGAAGGTCTCGGCTTCGGTCAGCTCATGGCACAGCTCGTGCAGGAACGTCTGATCATCGGCGCGCAGGCCGCCGGTGCGATGGACCGGGCCGTCGAGGAGACCGTCCGCTACACCAAGGCGCGACAGGCGTTCGGGCACAGCCTGTTCGAGTTCCAGAACACGGCCTTCGAACTCGCCGAGTGTCAAACCATCGCCCGCACCTGCCGCATCTTCCTCGACCACTGCATCGAGCAGCACCTGAAGGGCCAACTCGATCCGTCCGATGCCGCGATGGTCAAGTACTGGCTGACCGACAAGCAGTGCGAGGTCATCGACCGGTGCGTGCAGTTGCACGGCGGCTACGGCTACATGCGCGAATACCTCATCGCGCGGATGTACGAGGACGCGCGCGTCCAGCGGATCTACGCCGGCGCGAACGAGGTCATGAAGCAGATCATCGCGCGGGCGCTGTAACCGCCGAGTCGTATCCGGATGCGGGACGTCTCAGCGGGCTGTGGCGGTCAAGAACTCTTCGATCGCCGCCGTGAGCTTCTCTGGCTGGTCTTCGGCCAGCAGGGTGTAGCTGTCGTCGATTTCGACCAGCCGCGCGTCGGGGAAGGCCTCGGCGAGGCGTCGCCCGTGATCGCGCGGCATCATGCGGTCCTCGGTGGCCCACACGACCAGCACCGGCCCGGAGAATTGCGCCGCTTTCGCAGCGATCTCGAGCAGCTGTTGCTTGGGCGGGGCCGAGAGTGCGTACTTGGCCAGATCACGCCGGATGTTCCGGTCGACGGTGGCCGGGCGGAACCAGGCGTCCATGACGGGTCCGGGTACCGGACGTTTGCTCATCCATCCCCAGGTGCCGGGGCCACGCCGGCCGAACTTCGTGCCGAGCACCGCCATGAGCAGGCGTACCCCACCCGGAAGCTTGACCAGCGGCAGGAGTCGTTTCACCGGGCCGGGAGGGTAGTTGTCGAATGCCTCGCACGCGGCGAGCACGAGTCGCGAGACCCGTTCGGGATTCGACACGGCGAAGAACGCCTGGGCGCCGCCCCAATCGTTCTGGATCAGCGTGACGTCACGCAGGTCGAGAGCGTCGAGGAACTCCCCGATGAGATGGCCCATGCCGACGAGGGTGAGGTCTGCCTCCGGGCGCATCGGTATGCGGTGCGAGCCGAGAGGCCAGGTCGGCGCGATGCAGCGGTAGGTGCCGCGGAGTTGTTCCACGACGTTTCGCCACACGGTTCCGTCCATCAGTAGACCGTGGATGAACACGAGAACCGGTCCGTCGCCACCGGTGTCCTCGTACTCGATCGTTCCTGCCGAAAGCTCGATGTCGAACACGCGATCCCCCTTCGCGTCGAGTCGTCGAGATACTTCCACAGTTCGACGCCGATCACCGGGATTTCACTGATTCCCTCAGAGGGGCTTGGCCCAGTCCAGCGTGTAGCGGTAGTAGAAGCGTCGATGGATACGGCTTCCGGGCAGCACCATCGCGGCCGCGCGACGGATATCGGCGAGTGACTCGCGGGGTTGTTCGGTCGTCATGCCGAGGTAGCCGGATTCGCGGTGGATGGTGCTCGCTACGCGAACGGGAAGAACAAGGGCCCCGGCGACGAGCCGATCGATCACGGTCTTGTTGGCAGACAGCCCCACGATGCGCAGGCTCCCTCCCGGGGCCAGAAGTTCTCGCATGCGTTCGAGCGCGATGATCAGCGGCATGTGATGGAGGGTGGCGACGCACGTGATCAGGTCGAAGCGCCGATCATCGAGTTCCGACGAGGTGAGGACATCTCCCTCGACGAGGTGCGCGTCGGGGGTGTCGGCAAGGCGTGCGCGCGCTCGGGCGACAGCCGCGTGATCCGAATCGATGCCGGTGACCGATGCAGCTGCCGTGGCGAGTTTCCGAAGGAGAAGTCCGTCGCCGCAGCCGATATCGAGGACGCTGCTGTCACGGTGCGGAACCGCTGCGAGCAACTCCGAGTGGAAGGCCGTGTTGTGATTCCGATACTCGGTCACGATGCTCCTTTCTCGTCGTCGGGAACGTGTCAGGGTGCATGAGGTCGGGTCCGCGGAATCGCCGACGGTATCGAGCGTGAACTCGACGCATCGGGCTGGGGCACCTGCCACATCGTCGGGAACTCCCTCCGTGGACAGGTCGGGTTCGAACTCGAACGCCATGGCCGTGCACGTTCGCCGGCTGCTGTCAGTCCGAGTCGCGGTCGGAAACGTTTCTCATGGAGGGAGTTCCGTATCGGCTTGTCGTTCATTGCGCAGTTTCCGTTGGCGGCAGCGGCGCGGGTGCTCGGTGAGCGGGCCTGGGCACGGCTCCAACGACCGATCCTCCGGAACGCGAGCCGGCGACTCGACGCCATACCACCCGAGGATGCTGCGAATGTCGTCCGCGCAGTGTCCCACTGCCCGATCTACCTCACGAGGCTGCTCGCCGGCCTTCGCGACGGGCCGTTGACGGACCTTCACCGGGTGAAGGCACCTACCACGGCCGGCTCGTGGTGAGATACTTCGCCATCTCCTGACTCTGCGCGCGGTGCATGCGGCGGTGCTCCGCCCGCTCGTCACCGGACTCGTTCAGCTTGCGTTCCTCGTCGGATTCGGGCAGCACCGGTGGGACCTGCATGGTTCGACCGCCGTCGTCGACGGCGACGAAGGTGAGGAAGGCGGTGGCGGCGATGCGCCGCTCCCCGCTGCGCAGATCTTCGGCGGTGACCTTGACGAAGACCTCCATCGAGCTACGTCCGGTCCACGTCACGAACGACTCGAGGCACACCGAATCGGACGGACGGACGGGTTCGAGGAAGGCCACGGAATCGGTCGACGCCGTCACAACCGAGGCACGACTGTGACGGGTCGCCGAGATCGACGCGGTCATGTCGATGTCGCTCATCAGCTTCCCGCCGAACAACGTGTTGTGGTCGTTGACGTCGTTGGGAAACACCCTGCTGGTCTTGACGACTCGCGATTCTCGGCAAGGTTTGGCCTGCACGCCGATGGTCCTTTCGTAGATCGTGCTCACGGCGGGATCTCCGCCGGATGCACCTCTACAAGCCTACGACTGCTGCGCGGAAATCGGCGCAGGCCTGGTGTGATACTCGACAATCCTGGTCAGCATGGCGGTGAGCTGTGCGCGTTCGGCCGCGTCGAGGGGAGCGAACGCCTCGTCCTGCGCCGCGGTGAGCATCCGGTCGAGATCGAACAGTCGCCGGCGCCCGCGCTGGGGGAGGGTGATGATGTTGCGTCGCCGATCGGTCGGGTCGGGTGCTCGTTCGACGAAACGCCGGTCGACGAGTGCGTCGACGGCGGCGGCGACGTCGCTGCGATCGAGTCCGCAGCGACGGGCGAGGTCGATCTGACTGGACGGACCGTGTACCTCGAGGGCGGCCAGGATCCGGTAGTGGTGACCTCGGGCATCGGCGGAATCGAGGCGGTCGAACACGACGCGATGCACGTGTCGCGCCGCCAGGGTCATCAGATAGCTCGGGAGGTGTCCGAGCCGATCGGGGCCGGCCGCGTCGTGGGTGGCGGACATGTGACCGAGTCTACGATTACGGGCCCTGTGGATCGAGACCCCGTCACCGCCGACGGTGGTCGGTGATGGGGGTGCGAGGGCCGCGTTTCGGAACCTGCGCGTACCCACCGGACTCCACGATCAGTCGAACCGCCCGATAGCGTTGCGGGCGCAGGGGTTCGAGGTATTCGATCATGCCGGGATCGTCGAGGGGCTTACCGAGCAGCGCCCATCCGACGACCTTCGCGAGGTGGTAGTCGCCGACGGAGAGCGCATCGGTGTCGCCGAACGCGCGCTGGGCGACCTCCGCGGCCGTCCACACGCCCACCCCCGGCACGACCCGCAACTTCCGTCGGGCGTCGGCGGCCGGTTCATGCACGAGGCGCTCGAGGGAGTCGGCGACCTGCGCGCACCGCACCACAGTGCGTGCGCGGCCGGGGTCGACGTTCGCCCGATGGAACTCCCAGGACGGCACGGTCCGCCAGGTCGCCGCGGAGGGCGGCACGCGCATGCCCTCCGGGGCCGGACCGGGCGCCGGATCGCCGAACCACGTGACGAGACGACGCCAGGACGCGAACGCCGCCACCCCGTGCACCCGCTGTTCCAGGATGGCCGGCACCAGGGATTCGAGCACCCGGCCCGTGCGGGTGATGCGCAGGGCAGGCATGCGTCGGTGCGCCTCGACGAGCAGGGGATGCTCGGGTACGAAGCCGGACGGGTCGTCGTCGGCGCCGAGCAGCGCCGGAAGCCGATCGACCAACTCGGATGCGCCCGGACCCCACGCCAGACACCGCGCGCCGTGCGGACCGTCCTGGGTGAGTCGGTACGTCACGGCACCGGTGTTCATCCGGGAGGTACGCCAGACGGCGCCGGCGACGACGCGATGACACGGATCCCACGGCCCGCGCTGCAGCGGGCGCAGGGTGCGCACCACGTCGACCGGCCACGGCACGCGCACGGGGGTGTCGAGGGGTGCTTCGTCCGCCACGCTCGCGATGCGACGGCCTCGCTCGTCGGACACGGTCACCGTCCTACCGTACTCTGTGCGCTGGAGCCGACTTTCGCGACTCTGTGCGCTGGAGCCGACTTTCGCGACTCTGTGCGCTCGAGCCGACTTTCGTGGTGTCGGAGGGTGCGGCTATGGTCGGGCGCATGATCATCGTGAGCACCGACGGATCCTGCCTTCGCAATCCCGGTGGCGCCATCGGGTGGGCGTGGGTCAATCACGAGGGGCCCAGCGCGTCGGGCGGTGAGCGTTCGGGCACGAATCAGATCGCCGAGCTCCGGGCGGTGCTCGAGGCACTGCGCGCGCATCCCGGCGCCGAGCCGATGATCATCGAATCCGATTCGCAGTACGCGATCAAGTGCGCCTCCGAGTGGCTGCCCGGATGGAAGCGCAAGGGTTGGAAGACGGCCACCGGCGCGCCGGTGAAGAACCTCGAACTCGTGCGCGCCATCGACCGCGAGCTCACCGACCGCACCGGTCCGGTGCGGTTCCGCTGGGTGCGCGGCCACGTCGGCAACCACTTCAACGAGATGGCCGACACGCTCGCCGGCCAGGCCGCCCGCGAGATCGCGGCGCAGCCCGGCCCGATCGAGGTGCCGAGCACGCCCGTGGTCGCGCACAAGCCGCCGAAGTGCGCCGACGACGCCGAATTGACCTTGTTCTGAGCGAAGTTCCGCTCAGCGCGCGTAGACCGCGGTGGGTTGCCCGTTGATCGCGTGGACGGTCACGGGGGTATCGAACACGTCGGTGAGGATCTCGTCCCTCATGATCTCGTCGGACGTGCCGCTGGTGACGATCAGGCCGTCGCGCAACGCGATGATGTGATCGGAGTACGCGGCGGCGATGTTCACGTCGTGGATGACGAGCACGATCGTCTTGCCCAGTTCGTCCGCTGCCCGCCGCAGCTGACGCATCATCAGCACGGCGTGCTTCATGTCGAGGTTGTTGAGCGGCTCGTCGAGCAGCACGTACTTGGTGTCCTGTGCCAGCACCATCGCCACGAAGGTGCGCTGCCGCTGACCGCCGGAGAGCTGGTCGAGGAAGCGGTCTGCGAGGTCGGTGAGGTTGAGGAATTCCATCGCCTCGTCGACGTGCCGCACGTCTTCCGCGGTGAGTCTGCCCTGGCAGTGCGGGAATCGACCGAAGCCGACCAGTTCGCGGACCGTCAGGCGCGCGGTGATGTGGTTCTCCTGCCGCAGGATCGACAGATGCTTGGCCAGCTCCCGGGTCTTCGTGGAATGCACGTCGAGTCCGCCCACGGTGACGGTGCCGCTGGTGGGTTGCAGCAGTCGGCCGATGATCGTCATGAGCGTCGACTTGCCGGCACCGTTCGGTCCGATCAGGGAGGTGATGCCGCCCTCGCGGATCGTGCCGGAGACGGGTCCGAGGACCCGCTTGTCCTGGTACGACATCGAGACGTCGTGGAACTCGATCACAGCGTTCCCTTTCTCAGGAGCATGAACAGGAACAGGATGCCGCCGACGAACTCGATGATCACCGTCAGGAACCCGCCCGCGTAGAAGATGTGCTGCATGAAGAACTGGCCGAAGGCGAGGGTGATCACGCCGAGCAGGAACGCCATGGGCATGACGTACTGGTGCTTGTACGAACCGGCGATCTGGTAGGCGAGGGTGGCGACGAGGAAGCCGAAGAAGGTCATGGGCCCGGCCAATGCGGTCGCGAACGCCACGAGCAGCGCGATGAGGACGAGCATCAGCGTCAACTCGCGCTTGTAGGCGACACCGATGTTGGTTGCGGTGTCGCGGCCGAGCAGCAGCGCATCGAGACGGTGGCGACGGCGCCACAGGATCACCCCCACGACGATGCAGATGCCGAACGCGAGGGGCAGATAGTCGCCGGGTACAGACGACAGGCGACCCATCAGCTCGACCGAGAGCATGTCGTACTCGGTGGGGGAGAGCACCCGCTGGATGAACGTCGAGAGACTGTCGAACGCCATTCCGAGTACGACGCCGACGAGCAGCATCAGGAACAGGCTGCCGAAACGGCCGGAGAACAACCAGCGATAGAGCAGCGTCGCCAGTGCCACCATGAGCCCGGTCTGGAGGACGAGCTTCGGGATGCCTTCGGAGGTCGCGATCGCGGTGGCTCCGAAGAAGAAGACCGTCAGCGTCTGCATCAGCGTGTACAGGGAATCGAACCCGATGATGGACGGCGTGAGGATGCGGTTGTCGGTGACCGTGTGGAACACGACGGTCCCCATGCCGTGCGCGAACGCCGCGACCACCATGGCTCCCAGGACGGTGAGCCGGCGAGGGAAGGTGAAGTCGAACGAGCCGCGGATGAACAGGAACAGATAGCAGGCGACCGCTACGGCGGCGATCGCGGCGACGATGGCCAGGCGCACTCCCGGCGACAGGCGACGGCGCTCACCCTTGCCGGTCGGGACGGCCCGGGCGCGTACGGAATCAAGCACTGACATGACGACGCTGCCTCAGAACGAGAGTGATGAAGACGACGGCGCCGACGACGCCGAGGACGACGGACGCGGGAATCTCCATGGGGGCGACGATCGTGCGGCCGACGAGATCGCACGCGAGAAGTAGTCCGGCGCCGATGACGGCGACCCAGGGCAGGTTCTTGTGCATGTCGTCGCCGAGCATCATCGACACGAGATTCGGGACGATCAGGCCGAGGAACGGGATGAAGCCCACCACCACGGTAGTGACGCCGGTGGCGATCGCGACGAGCATGACGCCGAGGAAGACGACCTGCTCGTACTTCAGCCCCACGTTGGTGGCGAGGTCTCTACCGAGACCGGCGATGGTGAACCGGTCGGCGAGGAGATAGGCGAGGACGGCGACGGCGAGCACCGCCCACAGCGGTTCGTAGAAGCCGCGAACCACGCTGCTGAAGCCACCCGAACGCCACGCCGACATCGACTGCAGCAGGTCGAAGTTGCCGGCGAGGAAAGTGGTGATCGAGCCGACCACGGCACCGAGCATGATGCCGACGAGCGGCACGATGATCGACGACTTCAACGCGATCCGGCGCAGGACGACGATGAACACCATCGTTCCCGCGAACGCGAAGATCACCGAGATCACCATCTTGACCATCGGCGACGCGTCGGGAACGACGATCAATGTGGCCAGCAGGCCGAGACCGGCCCACTGCGCGGTGCCCGCGGTGGTCGGTTCGACGAACTTGTTCTGGGTGATCAACTGCATGATCACGCCCGAGATGCTCATCGCGACGGCCGCGAAGATCAGGGCGAGGGTTCGCGGCACGCGGGAGATGAAGAACATCTCGCGGGCCGCCGGGTCGTGGATCAGCGATTCGAGGGTGATGTCGTAGCCGCCGACCATCAGGGACGCCACGGTCAGTGCCAGAACGACCACCGAGATCACCGGCAGCAGCACTTTGTTCTTCGTCATGGGGGCTCGGATCCGGAGAAGGTGCGCTCACACACGCAGCCTGCCCCGGCCCGTGATTCGGGTCGGGGCAGGCTGCTGTGGAGCGTCGAACAACAGGGACTTACTGTGCCGACTGGTTCGCAGCTTCGAACGCGTCGGCGATCTGCTGGAACGCTTCGGTGTAGGACTCGATGCCCTCACGCTTGTAGAAGTCGCCGTCCAGGTAGATGATCTGGTCCTTCGTGGCGAAGGTGGTGTTGGCGAACGCTTCCTGCGCGTCGATCACCGCGGCGGCCGGTTGCGGGGCTTCCTCGCCCGGCACGGCGGTGGCGGAGTCGCGGTCCAGGACGATCATCCAGTCGGGGTTCGCCTGCGCGATGGTCTCGGGAGCGAGACCGGAATCGCCGTGGACATCACCGGCGTCGCCGGCGAAGACGTCCTTCAGGTTCACGCCCTCGAGGAGGCGACCGATACGGCCTGCACCGTTGTCGATCTTGCCGCCCGCGACGACCGCGAGGAAGACGCTCTCACCGTTCGTGGCGTCCTGGGCAGCTTCGGTGGCAGCCTCGAGCTCGGCGACGATCTCCTCGGCCTCGGCTTCCTTCTCGAAGATCTGCCCGAGCGCGAGGGCCTGATCCTTCAGTCCCTGGATGTAGCCGCCCTCGGAATCGTCCAGCGCGGAGACGTCGACGACCGGCGCGATCTTCGACAGTTCTCCGGTGAACTCGGTGAAGCGCGAACCACCGATGATCAGATCCGGCTCGGCCTCGCTGACCAGTTCGAGCTTCGGCTCGCGGTGCGTGCCGACATCGAGGATGGAGTCGTCCTCACGCCACTCGTCGAAGCCCGTGTTGGGGAGGAGGGTCTTCGGCAGGGCGACGGGCGTGATGCCCCAATCGCGCAGCATCTCGAACGACTTGTTGTCGAGGGCCACCACACGCTCGGGGTCCGTAGGAACTTCCATCTCACCGTTGTTGGTCTCGATGGTGACGGTCGCGCCGTTCTCGGCGTCGGCGCTGTCGATACCGCTGTCACCGCAGGCGGTCAGGACGAGCGCCCCGGCGAGGGCCGGTGCGAGGAGCAGGCGCTCGAGATTCAGTTTCACGGGTGACTCCGAGGAAGGGTCGGACGGCGTGCTGACATGTGCCAAGACGCTCGCGGATCGGTAATTCAAGTTTCACATAGTATTGGTAAGGCAAACCTTTGTCCTGCTGGGGGTATGTGACAACGATCTCCCGGAGCGGATATCAACTACTCACGTCACCCCTGCTGAGGGTCGCCGGATAGGGTCGCGGCATGAACGAAGTCGAGTCGGTCGCACGCTTTCGGAGCACCCACGGTCTCGATCACCTGATCGACGTCCACACGCACTTCATGCCCCGCCAGGTCATGGACAAGGTCTGGGCGTACTTCGACTCCGCAGGTCCGCTCGTCGGACGGCCCTGGCCGGTCACCTACCGGCACGACGAGGAGGAACGCGTCGCGCGTCTCCGCGACTTCGGGGTACGCCGGTTCACCGCCATGCTGTACCCGCACAAGCCGGAGATGGCGGCGTGGCTCAACTCGTGGGCGGCCGACTTCGCGGCCCGGACCCCCGACTGTCTCCACACCGCCACCTTCTACCCGGAGGCCGAGGCGAAGGAGTACGTCGCGTCGGCGATCGAGGCGGGCGCGCGCGTGTTCAAATCCCACATCCAGGTCGGCGATTACTCGCCGCTCGATCCGCTCCTCGACGACGTGTGGGGCCTGCTCGAGGACTCGGGCGTGCCCATCGTCGTGCACTGCGGGTCGGGCCCGGCGCCCGGCACGTACACCGGTCCGGCTCCGATGCAGGAACTCATGCGCCGGTACCCGCAGCTGACGGTGATCGTCGCGCACATGGGCCTGCCCGAGTACCGCGAGTTCCTCGACCTCGCGGAACAGTACGAGCGGGTGTATCTCGACACGACGATGGCGTTCACCGATTTCGTCGAGGAGGACACACCCTTCCCGAGGGATCAGCTGCCGCGTCTCGACGCACTGCGTCGGAAGATCCTGCTCGGCACGGATTTTCCGAACATTCCGTACGACTATCTGCACCAGCTCGAGGTGCTCGAGCGCGTCGCGCCCGACAGCGAGTGGATCCGCGCGGTGTGCCGCGACAACGCCACGTCGCTGTTCGGGCTCGGCGAGTGATCGACGGGTTCGCCGGTCAGACGGTGATCGAGCGTCGGACGATCTTGCCGGTCGCGTTGCGGGGGAGCAGATCCTGCGTGATCCGCCAGACGGTAGGGACCTTGTAGTAGGCCAGTCGCTCGGCGCAGAAGGCTCGCAACTCGTCCTCGGTGATCGTGCTGCCGGGTCGCAGCACGACGACGGCGGCGATCTCCTGTCCCAGATCCTCGTGGTCCACGCCGATCACGGCGCTCTCGACGACGCCGGGGTGCTCGTCGAGGCACTGTTCGATCTCCGTGGGATAGACGTTCTCGCCGCCGCGCAGGATGAGATCGGACCGTCGGCCCGTGAGCCGCAGACGTCCATTCTCGATCGCGCCGTAGTCGCCGGTACGCAACCATCCCTCCGGGGTGATGGCCGCGTCCGTTGCGGCCGGATCCTCCCAGTAGCCGAGCATTACGTAGGGACTGCGGACGCAGATCTCACCCTCGGTGCCGTCGGGCACCCGTTCGCCGAACGGATCGCGGATCTCCATGCTCACCGTGATGATGGGGGAGCCGAGGGTTCCGGGGAAGGCCTCGATTTCCGGGGCCGTCGCCATGGCGATCGCGGTGCTGCACTCGGTCAGCCCATAGCTGTCCACCAGAGCCTGTCGCGCGAAGGGGAACTTCGCCTGCAGGCGTTGCTTGAACTCGGGGGAGGACGGAGCAGAAGCCAGCGCGAACGCAGTGAGCGAGCCGAGGTCGTACTTGTCGGTGTTCTCGTGCTCGAGCATGCGCGAAGCCATCGTCGGCACCGCACCCCAGTTGGTCACCCTCTCGCGCTCGATGAGCGTGAAGACCTTGTCGACGTCGAACCCGCCTTCCGTCATGACAGCGGCGCTTCCCGTTGCGAGTCGCGGCACCGCAAGGTTGTGCAGGCTCGCGATGTGGAACAACGGTGAGGTCAGGAGATACCGGTTGTCGTTGGGCACCGAGTCGTCATAGGGGCGCTGCTGCATCGCGGCAACCAGCGCGTCGGAGTATCGGTGATAGTCGACGACGGCGAGCACGTTGCGGTGGGAGTGCAGTGCCCCCTTGGGACGCCCACTGGTACCGCTCGTGAACAGGATGACCGCGGGATCGTCCTCCTCCACGTCCGCCGACGGCAGTTCGGCGCCGGACGCCGCGGCCACGATCCGGGGCACGTCCTGCTCGGTGGTGAGCAGATCGAACCCGGAGACCCCCGCTCTCGCCAGCAACTCGGCGCGTTTGGCGTCGGCGACGATCACCTTGGGCCGCACCAGGTTCACGCCGTACGCGATCTCGGGCGGCGTCCACCAGGAGTTCAGGCCCACTGCAATTGCACCCAGGCACTGAGCGGCCCAGAAGGTGATGATCCATTCGGGAGAGTTGGCCGCGAGAAGCGCGACGCGGTCGCCCTTCTTCACGCCGTGGTCGTCGCGCAGGACGGTCGCCAGGGCGGCGACGGCGTCGGCGTGCGCGCTGAACGAGAGGCGGCGATCGGCCGTCACGAGGTAGTCGCGGTCGCCCCATTGCCGGGACGCGGCGACGAGGTCGCCGATGCGGCGGTCGCGGTTGCGCATGACCTGCATCCGGTTGCCGCGCACGTCCTCTTCGACGATTTCGAATCGGCCACCGGGGCCGGTGAGCTGGGAAACGACCATCTGCAACATCTGCTGCAGATCTGCTTGTGCTGTCAAGGATTCGCCTTTCTCGGTCCCGCACGGTTTCGTCGCGCAGCAGGACGTACACAGGGGGATCGGAGAACTGTTTCGGGTGACGTAGTGCATCGAACCCTAGGCGCTGTGTTCACTGTCACAGATTTGTCCCGGTGAGTGAGAGTGGCCCAGGTCTCACTCTGTGGGGTGGCTACCTTCGCGACACCCGGCCTACCGTCCGGCGCCCCGGAATTGCGCTTCAGCCCAGACCGAGACCAAGGAGTCCATCGTCGTGAAACTCAGCGCTGCCTCGAAATCGATGGCGGGTCTGTTCGCCGTCGTAGTGGCGACGTCCGCTTGTGCGTCGGACCGCGGCGCCGACCCGTCGGCGGGCGCCCTCGCTCCGGCGGCAGCCGCCGCAGCGGCGGCCCCCACGGCCGAGGAATCGTTCGGAACCCTCGCGTCTCCGTGCGGGCCGGGGGATGCGGCAGGAAGCACCGACCAGGGAGTGTCGGATACCGAGATCCGCATCGGATACGGCGACGACCGGGGCTACTCGAAAAGTCCCGGACTCAACAAGGAGATCGGTGATGCCGTCTCCGCGATGATCGACTGGTGCAATGCCCAGGGTGGCATCAACGGTCGCACGATCGTCGGTACCCACTACGACGCTGCGATGACGCAGGCCAACGCCGTGATGCAGAACGCGTGTGCGAGCGAGTTCATGATGGTCGGTCACGGCTTCGCCATGGACCAGACGTCCGAGCAGACTCGGGTCGCGTGCAATCTCGCCGCTGTCCCCGCCTTCACCGTGTCCCCCGACGCGGCCAACGGCCCGATGACCTACCAGGGCGTCCCGTTCCCGGTCGACTACGCGAACGGCTCGCAGTGGTTCCAGATCGCCGAGATGTACCCGGACCTGGTCGGCGAGTTCGACGTCATCGACAGCACGATGCCCACGATCATCTCGGCGAGCACCAAGATCCGGTCCATCGCCGAGGCCGCCGGCTTCACGCTGAAGAACTGCGGTGTCACGCTCAACTACGAGGGCGAGTCGAGTTACGCGCCCTTCGCCGAGAAGTTCAAGCAGTGCGGCGTCAAGGGCCTGTGGACGTCCCGTTCTCCGGTGCCGGCCGAGTTCAACTTCGTGAAGGCACTCGACCAGGCCGGCATCGACCCGATCCTGCTCGGTGAGGCCACCTGGTACGGCAACGCCGCCCAGGCGTGGAACGGGGAGAGCGGTCTGCTCGACAACCTCCACGCCGGCATGACCTTCCAGATGATCGAGAACGCTGATGCCGTACCGGCCGTGAAGAAGTACGTCGAGCTGGTCACCGAGCAGGACGGCAAGACCGCGCTGCTCGGCATGCAGGCCACCTCTTCGTTCCTGTTGTGGGCGACCGCTGCGGACGCCTGCGGATCGGACCTGTCCCGTCAGTGCGTCATCGACGAACTGTCCCGAATCGACGAGTGGGACGGAGGCGGGCTGCACGCCGTCACCGATCCCGGGAACAACATGCCGGCAACCTGCGGGCTCGTCGTGAGGCTCACCGGCGCCGAATACACCCAGGCGTTCCCCACGGAGGCCGGCACCTTCAAGTGCGACGACCGCTACCGCGTCGCAACCGATCCGAGCACGTGGGGCACCGAACTCGGACCCGACCGCGTCGCGACGAAATACCTGAACCCGAACATCATCAGACCGACCGTCTGATCCGAGCGCCCGGTGCCGGCGAGGCCTGACACGCACTCGCCGGCACCCCGACCAGAGGTACTCGTATGGACACCTTTCTGACCTTCACGATCGTGGGGTTGGTGCTCGGATCGGTTTACGCGATCGCTGCATCGGGCCTCGTTCTCACCTACAACACGTCCGGCATCTTCAACTTCGCGCACGGCGCACAGGCGATGCTCGGTGCGTTCGCCTACTGGCAACTGCGCTACGGCTGGGGGCTGCCCACACCCGTCGCGTTGCTTCTCGTCCTCGGCGTCCTCGGCCCGATGACGGGCCTGTTGCTCTACGTCGTGATCATGCGCGGCATGCGTGACACCGCCGAGGTCACCAAAATCGTCGTCACCGTGTCGATCCTGCTCGGCATGGTCTCGGTGTCGCACTGGTTCTGGCATCCGGAGACCGCACGCACCATGACGATGTTCTTCGGCGACCAGGCAAGGATCGACCTCTTCGGCGTCACCATTCGCTACCACGAATTGATCTGTCTCGCCGCCGCGGTGCTCATCGCCGTGGGACTGCGAATCATGTTCGTGCGCAACCGCGTCGGAGTGGCGATGCGAGGTGTGGTCGATGATCCCGATCTGCTGCGCCTGAACGGGCACGACCCCGACCGGCTCGCCGCGCTGTCCTGGATGATGGGTTCGACCCTCGCGGTGCTGGCAGGTGTCCTCGTGACACCGATCAACGGTGGCACCCTCGAAGCGAACATGCTGACCCTGCTCGTCATCGACGCGTTCGCGGCGGCGATGTTCGGCCGGCTGCGCAGCATTCCGCGCACCTTCGCCGGTGCGCTGTTCCTCGGCCTGGCAGCCACATACGTGCTCGCCTACTTCCCGACCGCGTGGACGTGGACATCGAATCTGCGGGTGTCCCTGCCGATGATCGCGCTGTTCGTGGTTCTCGTCGTACTGCCGCAGGATCGGTTGCGCGGTGCCGTCACCCGTACCCGGGAGCGCTACCACGTGCCGTCGGTGCGCAAGGCGATCGCCTGGGCGGTCGCGCTCGTCGTCATCGTCTATGCCATCCGCCTGCTCATAGTGACGTCGGCGGTCACGACCCTCACGATCGGCATGGCCTTCGCGATCATCGCGTTGTCGCTGACCCTGCTGACCGGATACGCGGGCGAGATGAACCTCGCGCCGGTATCTTTCGGTGCCATCGCGACGATCGTGGCGTTCCACTTCGGTATCTCCGGGAGCGGACTGGCTGCCCACCTGAACCTGTGGGGCGTGGCGCTCGGCGTCGCCGTCACGGCCGTGATCGGCGGGCTCATTGCGCTTCCGGCCCTGCGGTTGCGCGGCCTCTATCTCGCCCTGGCCACGATGGCGTTCGGTGTGTTCCTGTCGAACATGGTGCTGCGCGACACCACCCAGCACGAGCTGTTCGGCATCAGGTTCTCGCTGTTCACCGACGGCAACATCGCGATCCCGCCGTTGAAGGTCGGCCCACTCGACCTGCGGAACGAGACGGCCTTCCTCATGACGGTGACGGTGATCTTCGCCGTTCTCGGCGTGGGCCTCATCGCCCTGCGCAACAGCGGCTACGGCCGCCGGCTCGCAGCGATGAAGGACAGCCCCGCCGCGGCGGCGATGCTCGGCCAGAGCCTGGTGCGTCTGAAGCTCGGAGTCTTCACCCTGTCGGCGGGCATCGCCGGACTGGGCGGGCTGTTCATGTCGAGTGCGATGGGCTCGGTGTCGAACGAAAGCTTCTCGATCATGGTGAGCTTGTCGCTGCTGATGCTCACCGTCGTGGCCGGTATCGGTTACGTCTCCGGTGCGCTGTTCGGTGGTCTGATGTCGGGTATCGGCTTCGCCGTCATCATGGTTTCGTTCTCCGATCTCGCTGCGGGACAGCCGGAACTGGCCGGAATGTGGACCTTCCTCGGTCACGTCGCCGCAGTGAGCCCCGCGCTCATCGGTATCGGCGTCGCGGCCAACCCGAGCGGCAGCGTCCACCAGATGGTGGAGGGCTACCGTCACCTGAAGAACGCGGAGCCCGTGCTGGTCGGGGGTGCCGCGGTGGTGCTCGTGTCCTACCTGCTCGCGCTCGTCGGCGCGCTCGACAACTGGTGGTTCGCGTCGATCACCATCGCGACGGTGTTCATGCTTCCGGTCGTGGCACAGTGGCTGATGCCCGAAGCTGTGCTCGGCGCAGAGGAAGCGCAACGTCGCGCGCCGCTGGTTCCCGAACGGATCGGAATCGACGAGCCCTACAACGAGCAGGCACGGGACGAGATCGACCGTGAACTCGGCATCGACGAACTTCTGGCCGCACGTGCCACCGGGTCGGAGAAGGAACTGGTTCCTCATGGCTGAGACACCCATTCTGGAAACACGCGGAATCACAGTCCGATTCGGCGGACACGTCGCGGTCAAGGACGTGAGCCTCGGAATCGAACCGGGAACGGTGACGGGCCTGATCGGACCCAACGGGGCCGGGAAGACGACCCTGTTCAACACGATCACCGGCCTGCAACGGCCGACGGTAGGCAAGGTCTTCCTCGATGGTCGTGACATCACGTCGCTACCGCCCTACAAGCGGGCCCGCATGGGTATGGCCCGCACGTTCCAGCGTCTCGAGCTGTTCGTGTCGCTGTCCGTGCGCGACAACCTCCGAGTGGCCGGGGACATCCACAATGCCAACGGACGCAACAAGATCGATCTGGACGAGGAAGTCGACCGGCTCCTCGAGCTGACCGGCCTGGCCGATATCGCGAGCACCGACGTCTCGGATGTGCCCACCGGCCGCGCCCGCGTCGTGGAGGTCGCCCGCGCGTTGATGACCTCGCCGCGGGTGCTGCTGCTCGACGAACCCGCCTCCGGGCAGACGGAACAGGAAACGGAGGCGTTCGCCGCCCTGCTCCGCGATCTGGCCGATTCGGGTCTCGCGATCTGCCTCGTCGAGCACGACATTCCGCTCGTGATGAAGATCTGCTCCCGGATCCACGTGCTCGACTACGGCGCGGTGCTGGCCAGTGGCGTCCCGGACGAGATCAAGAACGATCCGGCAGTGATCAACGCCTACATCGGCACCGAGGAGGAAGCGGTATGAGCGTCGAACCGTTGCTCGAACTGTCGGGTGTCCGGGCCGGATACGGTGCGATCGAGGTGCTGCACAGCGTGGATCTCATACTCGAACCGGGCGCGGTGGTCGCCCTGCTCGGGCCCAACGGCGGAGGTAAGACGACGACCCTGCGCGTGTGCTCGGGTATCCATCCGGTCTCGTCGGGTGAGTTCCGGCTGGCCGGCCGCGTCGTCAACGGTGTGTCCGCAGCGGAATTCGCACGTCTGGGGGTGTGCTCGATTCCCGAGGGACGCGGCATCTTCCCCAACCTCACCGTCCGCGAGAACCTGTGGATCGGAACCGGCACCGGTGTTCCTCTCGCAGACCTCGAAGAGGTGGCGTACACGCGATTCCCCGTTCTCGGTGAGCGCCGATCACAGCTGGCCGGTTCGATGTCCGGCGGCGAACAGCAGATGCTTGCGCTGTCGCGGGCGCTCGGTACCCATCCCACGGTGCTGTTGCTCGACGAACTGTCGATGGGTCTGGCACCGCGCATCGTCTCCCGGATCTACGACATCGTCGGCGAACTCGCCGCCGAGGGGGTGTCGATTCTCGTAGCCGAACAGTTCGCGCGAGCGGTGCTCCCGATCGCCACCAGTGCCGCGCTGATGTTGCAGGGCCGGGTGGCGCGCACGGGCGATCCGGCGGAGATCGAAGAAGAACTTTCCACCACCTATCTAGGAGGATGACCATGACCGCACTCGCCGACGAGCGACGTGAACAGTTCAAGAAGGACGTTGCAGCGCTGGGTCTCGACGCTCCCCGTTCGGATTCGGGAGGAAAGGCCCGCATCGTCGGCCTGGCCCTGATGGTGATCGGCGCCATCGCGATCTTCGTCGTCTACATTGCGTCGCTGACCCTCTCCGATACCCGTGACCTGCTGTCCTACCAGTTGCTCGCTCTCGGCTTCGTGGCTGTCACTCTGATCGGTGTGGCGGTCCATCTCGCCGCCGCGGTCACTCGTGTCCTGCGTCTGTGGCTGGTCAGGCAGTTGCTCGAGAGCAGCACGCAGGCCGAGCGCATCGCGCAGGCGCTCGCACGCAACGACTGAGCGCACATACGCCGAACGCGGCGACGGCCCATCCCTCGGGGTGGGCCGTCGCCGTTCTCGATGTGCCGGAATCAGCTGCCGGCAGCCTCGAGACCGGTGGTGATGTCGGCAAGGATGTCGTCGATGTTCTCGATGCCCACGGCGAGTCGCACGAGACCCGGGGTGACACCCGCGGCGATCTGCTCCTCGCCGGTGAGCTGCGAGTGGGTGGTCGACGCGGGGTGGATGACCAGCGAACGGACGTCGCCGATGTTCGCGACGTGGCTGTGCAGGGTCAGCGCGTTGACGAAGCGCTTGCCGGCGTCGATGCCGCCGGAGAGCTCGAACACCACGATCGCACCGGCGCCGCGCGGGGTGAGCTGCTGGGCGCGGTCGTACCACGGCGAGGACTTCAGGCCGGCGTAGGCGACGGAGGTGACCTCCGGGCGTCCCTCGAGGAACTCGGCGACCTTCTGTGCGTTCTCCACGTGCCGCTCGATGCGCAGACTCAGCGTCTCGATGCCCTGCGAGATGAGGAAGGCGTTGAACGGGGAGACCGCCGCGCCCATGTCGCGCAGCAGTTGCACGCGCGCCTTGAGTGCGTAGGCCGGAGCGCCGAGGTCGGCGAAGACGACACCGTGGTAGCTCGGGTCGGGGGTCGTGAAACCGACGTGGCGGCCCTGCGTCCAGTCGAACGTGCCGCCGTCGACGATGACACCGGCGATGGCCGTGCCGTGGCCGCCGAGGTACTTGGTGGCCGAGTGCACGACGATGTCGGCACCGTGCTCGAGCGGGCGGAGCAGGTAGGGGGTCGCGACCGTGTTGTCGACGATCAGCGGTAGCCCGTTCTCGTGGGCGACACCCGAGATGCCGGGCAGGTCGAGGATGTGGTTCTTCGGGTTGGCGATCGTCTCGCCGAAGAACGCGCGGGTGTTGTCGCGGACGGCCTCGCGCCACTGGTCGAGGTTGTCGGGATCCTGGACGAAGGTGACCTCGATGCCGAGCTTGGGCAGCGTGTAGTGGAACAGGTTGTACGTGCCGCCGTAGAGATACGGGCTCGACACGATGTGATCGCCGGCCTGCGCCAGGTTGAGGATCGCGAAGGTCTCGGCGGCCTGTCCGGACGCGAGGAGGAGGGCGGCGACGCCACCTTCGAGGGCAGCGATGCGCTGCTCGACCGCGTCCTGCGTCGGGTTCATGATGCGGGTGTAGATGTTGCCCGGTTCGGCGAGACCGAACAGCGCCGCGGCGTGATCGGTGTTGTCGAAGGTGTAGCTGGTGGTCTGGTAGATGGGCAGGGCCCGGGCCTTCGTGTCGCCGCCGGCGGGCTGTCCCACGTGGATCTGCTTGGTCTCGAAGCTCCAGTTCGCGCTGGGATCGGTTGCTTCAGGGGTGGTGTCGCTCATGGCTCTGCTCCGGATTCGGGATGTGTTCTGATCGTCGACATGCTGACCTTCGGGCCCCGCTACACGACATCACCGTACGGCGGTGTGGAGGGGGCAGGAACGGGTGCGGCGGTCAGCGGGCCAGGCACCCGCTGATACACGAGAGTTGGGCACGACGGTGCGGCGACCGGCTCGCGCGCTCGTACGTCTTGCTCACGGTCCCGACAATAACCTGTCCGCACGATTCCGACCAGACTCATAGGAATTCGCTCTCGCCAGGAAACTGACTCCGGAGTACCTACAGTCTGTGTGTACCCCTTCCGGTGTGACCTCTGTTACTGCTAACGTTCTGGAACAGATTCCAGTTTCATGAGGCGCGCAGGGTCGTGGCCAGGACTTATGGAGGTGCAGTTGACCGCCGTCGACTCCGCGCTCGAGCCCGTCGGAACCTCGTCGAAACGAGAACTTCCACCATCGATGGTCGATCGGATGACCCTCATCCTGGAGGCCTTCGACAGCCGCGGCGCACTCACTCTCGAAGAGGTCACCTGTCGCTCCGGGTTGCCCCGTTCGACGGTGCACCGCATCCTCGATCACCTCGTGCGTCGCGACTGGATCGAGCACGCATCCTTCGGCTACTGCCTCGGCCCGCGTGCCCTCGGTCTCGGTGGCAGCGACACGGGCCACCGCCGCATCCGGGAGGCCGCTGCGCCGCATCTCCACGACCTGGCGATGCAGACCGGCGCCGTCGTCCACTTGACGGTCCTCGAGGGCAACGAGGTGCTCTACCTCGACAAGGTTGGTGGACAGTTCGCGTCGAGCGTGCCGTCACGGGTGGGCGGTCGGTTCCCCGCCTACGCCACCGCGGCCGGCAAGTCCATCCTCGCGTGGCTCGAGCCCGAACGCATCGACGCGCTGTACGGCAAGACTCTCGTGCCGTGCACCGAGCGCACCATCCGCGATCACGTCGCACTGCACCAGGAGCTCAACCGCATTCGCAAGCGTCGTGGCGTCGCGTTCGAACGTGAGGAAGCTGCGCGGGGCATCGGATGCGTGGGCGTCGCGCTCCGCGGCGTCGACGGCCCGGTCGCCGCCCTGTCGCTGGCGGCGGACGCGCGTTCGACTCGCCTGGAGTGGGTGGCGCCGATCGTCGCCGATACCGCTCGAAAGATCACGCGCACGCTGTTCCCGGAGCAGGAGCGCGACGACAGCCTGCGGGCCACCGAGAAGGTGGGCTGACGCCTTTCGGTTTTCGCCACGAAGGACTGTGCGCAGTTCTCGTCGGAAATCCCTCGAGGAGATCGACGAGAACTGCGCACAGTTCGTTGTATGGCCGTAGGCCGTATCAGAGCAGGTGGACCTTCTTGTAGAGGATCTTCGACGGTCCGCCGATGAGGCCGACGTTGTCGAGGAAGGTCATCAGCTTCGCGCCGGACTTGCGCACGCGATCGTGATAGTGCTTGTTGCCCTTCGCCTCTTGCAGAGCGCGCTCGCGATCGAGGCCCGCATTGGTGTAAACGTCGGGGTGGATCATGCTCTTGACGACGAAGAACACCACGAGCGCGGTGTTGAACCGCTCGAACGCGAGTCGCGTGCGGCTCGCACCGGCGAGTCGGCGTGCGACCTCCTCGCGGGCGAAGCGGATGTGGCGCGCTTCCTCGAGGACGTGGATCTTCGACACCGCGCGGGTGACGGGCTGCACCCGCTCGTCGCGCATGAAGTCGCGCTGCATCATGTCGAGGATCTCCTCGGCAGCCATGACCGATGCATAGGCGTTGGCGCCCTTGAAGAAATGGCCCCACAGGCGACCGAGCTGGTGGATGTAGCGGGCCGGACCGTAGCCCGGCATGTTCAGCCGTTCGCCGGCGCGCGCGAACATCACCGAGTGGCGGCACTCGTCGGCGACCTCGGTGAGGGCGAACTGGACGTGACGCGAATGCTTGTCGCGGTCGTAGACGTCGCGCAGGAGCATCTGCATGAGCAGGATCTCGAACCACAAGCCGACGCTCGAAACGCTCGCGGCCTCATGCTTGGTCAGCTCGATGCGCTGTTCGTCGGTGAGCTCGTCCCACAGTGCGGTGCCGTAGAGCGTGCTCCATTCGGGGGTCATTCCGAACTTGTCGTCGGGGACGGGGGCTTCCCAGTCCACCTCGACGACCGGGTCGTACGACTTACGTGCGGACGAGGCGAGCAGTCGTCCGGCGGTTTCTTCGCGATCGGACAGTGCGACGCCGGGGATGAAGCCCTTGCTGGTCTCGCGGGTGAGCGATGCGGTCATGCCTCCACCTTTTTAGTGTGACGACTAGTAACTGTTATCCAGGTTAGCGTGATCACGCGCACAGCACAATGCCCGCGACCTGCGTCGCGGGCATCGAGAAAGAAAAGAGAGAAGAGGGTTACGAGCGCCGGGGTGGCCAGAAGGCGGAGATCAACGCTCCGACCAGCAAGATCGCGGCGACTGCCCACGATGCCTGCTGCAAGCCGTCGAGGAAGGCGTTCTGTGCGAGTTCGGCGAGTTGCTCGCCCTGCGGACCCGCATGCTCGGCGACCTGTATCGCGGCGGCGAGCGAATCCTGCACGGCGGCAAGGGCCGGCTCGGGGATCATCGGCGCCACCGGATCGATGCCGTGCCCGTAGGCTGCGGCCAGGACGCTGCCCGTGATCGCAACACCGATCGCCGCACCGATCTCGCGGGTCGCGTCGTCGACCGCCGCACGGGGGCGGTACTTCGTGGTCTCCTCGAGGGCGAAGGAGGTCGGAAGAAGTATCAGTGGGTATGAGGGAGTATCGGGCTTCTCGTCGACTGTTGTCAGCCTGCCGGTCACAGACCCATGTCCTCGTCGTGCAGACCCTCCACGCCCACCGCCGCCTTCTTCTCCTCGCGCGGACGACGCAGGACGTACAGCCGCGAATGCTGGAAGTCCCGCAGCCGCAGCGTGCGCACCGTCTGGAAGCGGAACTCCTCGCAGTCGGAGAGGGCGTCGGCGAGGTTCTCGTCGACGAGGATCGTGCCCGGCCGCGCCGCGCCGGTGAGACGGGCCGCGATGTTGACGACCGAACCGAACAGGTCGCCGAAGCGCGGCAACGCCTGGCCCCACGCCAGTCCGATCCGCAGGTCCGGATAGTCCTTCTGGGACCTGAACGAATCCTGCAGTTCGAGGGCGATCCGTGCGGCGTCGACCGGACGTTCGGCCGCGAACATCACCTCGTCGCCGACGGTTTTGATCACCCAGCCGTTGTGCCGGGCGATGACGTCGGAGACCTCCGATTCGAAGTAGTCGAGCAGCTCGCTCAGCGCGGCCGCATCGATCTGCCGGGTCAACCGTGTGTAGCCGACCATGTCGGCGAAACCGACGACCAACTCGTGGAGCTCCCCGGAATCCTGCGGGCGCGCGGCGGCCCGGGCGGTCGTGGCCACCAGGTGCCGACGCCACATGTGGCTCTGGAGGCTCACCGTGAGCTCGGTCGTGCGATCGACGATGTGGTCGATCAGCGCGCGGATCTCCTCTTCCTGCGGGGGAGTCTCCGTTTTCGCGTAGGCGGAGGCCAACTGGGTGAAGACGTGGGTGTTGAGCAGATTCAGTTGCCACTCGGTCAGCCGCGACATCGACTGTCCGATCGACCGGGCCGCGGGCACCTCGAGGCTTTCGTCGATCGCGCCGCTCGCGATGATGGCCGCCGTCGCACGCAGGGCCTCGACGTCGCCGTCGGTGAACATCACGACGTCGGGATCGGGATCGACGGTCAGACCGAGTGCCTGCCACAGCCGGCGCACCCGCGCAGGTGCGAGCCCGCACAACTCGGCCACCTCGTTCAGGGTGTAACGAAGAGGACCACCGAGCAGCGCGTTCTCCAGCTGTGACTGGATCACGGACAGCACGTCGGTTCCTGAGGCAGGTGCCGGATCGGACGGGGTCACTCCTCCATCCTTACCGTGCCCCGGGCCCATGCGCGCGGCAGGTCGTATCGAACAGGTGTACAGGCGTGTCGTACGGATGTGCGACAGTGACCGACATCGAAGCCCTGCCGACCCTTCGGCGAACCGAGAAAGGACGTCGCATGTCGCCCCGCAGACGCGCGGACCACCTGACGGAGGAACAACTCGGAGAGCTCGGTGCCGCTCTCGCCGAGGGGCGCCGCGCGACCGTCTACCTCGTCGAGGGCATTCCGAGTCTCGGCATCGACCCGGGGACGTCGGCGCGGGTGGTATCGATCAGCGGCAGCACCGTGATGGTGCGGCCGAAGGGCGTCGACGACGAGTTGCCGTTCGAGACCGACGAACTGCGCGCCACCCGCGAGCCGGCCGGAACGAAGCGCGCACCGACGAAGACCGCGCGCACGTCCGGTGGTGCGAAGCCCGCTCCGGCGAAGGCAGCTCCCGCGAAGGTGGCACCTGTGCAACCCGCGACCCCACGGGCTACCGCATCCAGGCCTGCTGCACCGAAGCCTGCTCCCCAGAAATCCGAGAGCCCAGCAGTCGCTGCGGTTCCCCGCGCCCAGGAGAAGAAGCCCGTGACCCAGACGACCCCCGCTTCGTCCGACACTCCCGCCTCCCGGCCGCCGGCACCGGCGAAGCCGAAGGCCCCGGCCCGCAAGGCGAAGAAGGCGCCGTCGATCACGATCACCGTCACGATCGACCCGGAGAACGAGTGGACGGTGGGGGTCGCGCACGGCACCCGCAAGGTCGGTAAGCCCGCGCCGGTCGCACCCGACGCCGTCGAACGTGCGGTGAAGGAACTCGGCGATCCCACGGCCACCGAGGCCGTCCAGTCGGTGATCGAGGAGGCGCGTCGCGCGGCCGAGGAGCGGGTCGCGCAGCTCAGCCGCGAGCTCGAGGAGGCCCGTCAAGCTCTGGAAAGCTTGGGCGCAACCCGGAAATCCGGCGGAAACCTCTAGTACGCTCAGCCCGACGGCTGCCGGACGGCGCAGCGCAGGAGGGCCTCCATGTTCAGAAAACTGGTTGTTGCAATCGCGAGCGCGGTCGCGTTGGTCGGCGCGGGTTCCGGGGTGGCCGTCGCGGCTCCTCCGGTCACCCTCGGTGGCGGTTCGGGCATCACTCTCGGAGACAACGGGCAGGACATCTTCGACTGCACGCTCACCACGATCGGCAACGACGCCGCCGGACGCCTCGTGGGTCTCACTGCCGCGCACTGCGGCTCTCCCGGCATGACGGTGAAAGCCGAATACGACCTCGCTGCCGGCTCGGTGGGCCGCATCGTGTCGACCAACGAACGGCTCGACTACGCCGTGATCGAGTTCGACCGGAGCAAGGTCGTTCCGGTCAACCGCGTCGGCAACGTGACGATCACCGGCCTCGGTGCCCCCGCGGGCTTCCCGAACATCGCTTGCAAGGAAGGCCGCACCACGGGCAACACCTGCGGCATCGTCTGGGGCGACGTGTTCGGCTCGCAGGAGACCTGGACGCAGGTGTGCGTCATCGAAGGCGACTCGGGCGCACCGCTCGTGGTGGGCACGACGCTCGTCGCGATGGTCAACGCCTACCTGCTCGCGCCATGCGCCGGCCCCGAGGTCGGAACGAACATCGACGTGATCATGGCCGACATCAACGGTCGGGGCGGGCCGGGCGCAGGTTTCCGTCCGATCTAGCAGCACCCCCGGAGCGGGAGGGTTCACCCGACCCTCATCCGCACACCGCACCGTTCGATGCGGAACCGACCAGCTTCGTGTACTTCGCCAGTACACCCCGGGTGTAGCGCGGCGGCAGTGGCTCCCAGCACTGTCGCCGCGTTTCCATTTCCTTCTCGTCGACCAGCACGTCGAGCAGGCCGTTCGAGACGTCGAGACGGATCCGGTCGCCGTCGCGGACGAAGGCGATGGGGCCGCCGTCGACGGCCTCCGGGGCGACGTGCCCGACGCACAACCCGGTGGTACCACCGGAGAATCGTCCGTCGGTGAGCAGCAGGACGTCCTTGCCTAGCCCGGCGCCCTTGATCGCACCGGTGATCGCGAGCATCTCGCGCATGCCCGGGCCACCCTTGGGACCCTCGTACCGGATGACCACCACGTCGCCTGCGGTGATGGTGCCGTCCTCGAGCGCGTCCATCGCGGCGCGTTCGCGTTCGAAGACCCGCGCCGTTCCCTCGAAGACCGACTCGTCGAAGCCTGCGGACTTCACCACCGCTCCGCCGGGAGCGAGACTGCCCCGCAGGATCGTGATGCCCCCCGTGGGGTGGATGGGGTCGCTCAGGGCACGCAGCACCTTGCCGTCCGGGTCGGGTGGCCTGATGCCGGCGAGGTTCTCGGCCACGGTGTTCCCGGTGACGGTGAGGCAGTCACCGTGCAGCAGACCCGCGTCGAGCAGCGCCTTCATGATGACCGGGACGCCGCCGATGTGGTCGACGTCCTTCATCACGTGCCGGCCGAACGGTTTGACGTCGGCGAGATGCGGCACCCGCGCGCCCACGCGGACGAAGTCGTCGAGGCTCAGATCCACCTGCGCCTCGTGCGCGATCGCGAGCAGGTGGAGCACGGCGTTCGTGGATCCCCCGAAGGCCATGACCACCGCGATGGCGTTCTCGAACGCCTCCTTGGTGAGGATGTCGGAGGCCGTGATTCCGCGACGCAACAACTCGACCACCGCCTGTCCGCTGCGCCGGGCGAAACCGTCGCGGCGACGATCGGTGGCGGGTGGGGATGCGCTTCCCGGCAGCGACATACCGAGCGCTTCGGCCGACGCGGCCATCGTGTTCGCGGTGTACATGCCGCCGCAGGCGCCCTCACCGGGGCAGATGGCGCGTTCGATCGCGTCGAGATCGGTCTCGGACATCAGGCCTCGCGCACACGCCCCGACCGCCTCGAAGGCATCGATGATCGTCACGTCGCGTTCGGTGCCGTCGGACAGTTTCGCGATGCCCGGCAGGATCGACCCGGCGTACAGGAAGACGGCGGCGAGATCGAGGCGGGCGGCAGCCATGAGCATGCCGGGCAGGGACTTGTCGCATCCCGCGAGCAGCACCGAGCCGTCGAGTCGCTCGGCCTGCATCACCGTCTCGACGCTGTCGGCGATGACCTCACGGGAGACCAGGGAGAAGTGCATACCCTCATGCCCCATCGAGATCCCGTCGGACACGGAGATGGTGCCGAATTCGAGCGGGTAACCGCCCGCGGCGTGCACGCCCTCCTTCACCGATCGCGCGAGGCGTTCGAGCGGGAGGTTGCAGGGGGTGATCTCGTTCCACGACGACGCCACACCGATCTGCGGCTTGCCCCAGTCCTCGTCTCCCATCCCCACCGCACGGAGCATGCCGCGCGAGGCGGCCTTCTCCATGCCGTCGGTGACGTCGCGGCTGCGGGGCTTGATATCGGGTCGGTCCGTCATGACGCCTTCCTGGGGTCGCGGCCGGTGAGGGCGATGAGCCGGTCCTGCGGGGACGCGTCGTCGGGGACCGGGACGGGATCGGCGAACAGACCGCTCGAGGCGAGCATGTTCTTCTGCGGTTCGATGTCGGCGAGCACGGCGTCGACGAGGTCGGCGTCGAGCGTTTCGTCGGCACCGATGGCCCGGGCGAGATCCCAGGTGTGCACGGTGATGTCCGCGACCTGCTGTTTCATGTAGTCGAGGCACGGGACGGTGCCGTAGGACAGGTGGACCTCCTGGGACGGTGACGCCATCGCCCACGCGGCGGTCGCCTGCTCGGCGAAGCGTGCCCATTCGGCGGCGAGATCGTCCCCGATCGGTTCGAGTGCGGCCTTCGCGTCGTCGAGGGAACGGCCGGAGAGCAGCGGCTGGATCCAGCGCTGCTCGTCGACCATGTGCCACACCAGGTCGGTGACGTCCCACTCGGTGTCCGGGGTGGGTGCGTGCCAGTCGCGGATCTGCGCGACACGGTCGTCGAACTCGCGACGCGCGGTTCGTTGCAGGGAGAGCCAGTCGGTCACCATGGATCTCAGCCTAGGGCGCGGGCTGCTCGGATCACGGCGATTTCAACTCCTGCGATCATGCGCGGGATGCGGGACGATCGGGAGTCGCACCGTGTCGTCGTCGAGGAGAAGTACATGCCTGTCCCCACCGTCCAGCTCGCGCCCGGTCTCGTCGTCAGCGCCCAGGGTTACGGCGCGATGTCCGTCGCCCCCGCATACGGCGAGGTGAATCTCGACGAGGCACTCGCGACCCTGCACCACGCCGTGGATCTGGGCATCACCTTCATCGACACCGCCGACGTCTACGGCGACGGCACCAGCGAGAAGGTGGTCGGCACGCTGCTCGCCGACCGGCGGGACGAGGTCCAGCTGGCGACGAAGTTCGGTCTCGTCGGCGCGGTCGGCGGCACGGGCACCGCCAACCGTCGCATCAACGGCCGTCCCGAATACGCGAAGCAGGCCATCGACGAGTCGCTCGGGCGTCTCGGCGTCGACCACGTCGACCTGTACTACCTGCACCGCGTGGATCCTGACGTGCCGGTCGAGGATACGGTCGGTGCCCTCGCCGAACTCGTGCAGGCCGGCAAGGTGCGGCACATCGGACTGTCGGAGGCCACGGGCGACGAACTGCGTCGCGCGCACGCCGTCCACCCGATCGCGGCGATCCAGTCGGAGTGGAGCATCGTCTCGCGCGACGTCGAACGGCACGTGGTGCCCACCGCCGCCGAACTCGGTATCGGCTTCGTGCCGTACTCGCCGGTGAGCCGGGGGCTGCTCACCGACGCCTTCGATCCCGGACAGGTCGCCGAGAACGACCTGCGCAAGCGCTTCCCGCGCTTCGACGCCGACGCCCTGCCGACCAACCTCTCGGTCCGTGAAGAGGTGCGGGCGGTTGCGAAGGAGGCGGACGCGACCATCGCGCAGATCGCCCTGGCATGGCTGGACGCGAAGGGGCGCGAGTTCGGGTTGCCGTCGGTGTCGATCCCCGGCACTCGCTACGCGAATCGCGTCACCGAGAACGCCGGAGCGCTCGACGTGACGCTCACCGACGAGCAGGTTGCACGGCTGGATCGTCTCGCCGGCAAGGTCGCCGGTCCGCGTGCGGCCGACCCGATGTGGGTGTCGCTCGGACGTGAGTAATCAGCACCGTTAACAGACCGACGCGTATCGTCCTTGTGACATGAGGGCATGGCTGGTCTGGGGTATCGGAGTCTTCGCCTACATCGTCGCCGTCCTCCACCGGACGGCGTTCGGCGTCTCCGGACTCGCCGCCACCGAACGCTTCGAGATCTCACCGTCGGTGCTGTCCGGCTTCGTCGTCCTCCAGCTCATCGTCTACGCGGGGATGCAGATCCCGGCCGGTGTGCTCCTCGACAGGTTCGGTTCGCGGCGGATGATCGCGACCGGCGCCGTGATCCTCGCCGTCGGTCAGGCGATCCTCGCCCTCACCGAGTCGCTGCCGGTCGCGTATCTGGCCCGAGTGCTGGTCGGTGTCGGTGACGCCCTGACGTTCATCTCGGTGCTGCGGCTCGTGCCGGTGTGGTTCGCGCCGCGCCGCGTGCCTGTCGTTTCGCAGCTGACGGGCATCTTCGGCCAGCTCGGCCAGGTGCTGTCGGCGGTGCCGTTCGTCCTGCTGCTCACCGGCACCGGATGGACGGCCGCCTACGGCAGTGCCGCGGCGCTCGGCCTGCTCGCGTGCGTGCTGGTGTTCGCGGTCGTGCGCGACACCCCGCCCGGTGAGACGCGCGAAGCCACCGCGTCAGGGCTGCGGGAGGTGATCGGCGGGCTCGGCACGGTGTGGCGGCGCCCCGGCACCAAGCTCGGCTTCTTCACCCACATGGGCACGCAGTTCTCGGTGACGACCTTCGCGCTCATGTGGGGCGTGCCGTATCTGGTCTCCGCGCAGGGCCTGTCACCCGCGGCGGCCGGCTCGATGCTGACCGTCTCGGTGGTCACCGCCATCTCCGCCGGACCCATCCTCGGCGTGCTGTCGGGACGCTTCCCGACCAGACGCTCGTGGCTTGTGCTCATGATCATCCTCGCCAGCGCAGTGACGTGGTCGGCGGTGCTCGCCCTGCCCGGACCCGCACCGCTGTGGCTGCTCGTGGTGCTCGTCGTCGTCATCTCGGTGGGCGGGCCGGGATCGATGATCGGCTTCGACTACGCCCGCACCTTCAATCCCGGGACCGCGCTCGGCACGGCCAACGGCATCGTCAACATCGGTGGCTTCCTCGCGACGCTGCTGGTCGTGCAGACGATGGGCATCGTGCTCGACCGGCTCGGCGGCTACACCTTCGACGCCTTCCGCGTCGCGTGGTTCGCGCAGTACCCGATCTGGGTGATCGCGCTCATCGGGGTGCTCGTGACCCGAGGACGCGCCCGCCGCGAGGCCGGCATCGAAGCGCGTTCGCTGCGGGCGGTCGTGCTCGACCGACTCGGTCGGGGTAAGCGCTGAACTCGGTTGGGGCAAGCACTGGGCTTCGAGGCGTCCGGATGCCTCGATCGACGATCGGCGGGAGTCCTGTTCGAGTGGACCGTCTCGCATCACTGCAGGTCAGGGCGGTCAGAACCGCCTGTCGTGGTCGGACTGGCAGACTCGATCCCGGAAGTGATCGAGGAGGAATCGAGTGAAGACGACGGTGGGCGAACCCGAACCGGGACTACCGACACCGGACGACGTGCAGGCACCGCTGGTCGCAGTGGAGCATCTCGCGCAAGATCTGCGACGCGCACTCATGGTGTACAAGTTCGGCATCGACGAGATGATGACGAAGATCAACATCCTGCGCGAGGAGTTCACCTACGCCCGCGAGTACAACCCGATCGAGCACGTGAAGTCGCGGTTGAAGAGTCCCGAGTCGATCCTCGCCAAGGCGGAACGGAAGGGTGCGCCCGCCTCGCTCGACGGCATCCGCGAGGCCGTCCGCGATATCGCAGGCATCCGCATCACGTGCAGCTTCACGTCGGACGTCTACCGGATCATCGACATGATCACGAGCCAGCTCGACGTGACGGTCGTCGAGATCGAGGACTACATCGCGCGCCCGAAACCCAACGGGTACAGCAGCGTGCACGTGATCGTCCAGATCCCGGTGTACATGTCCGACCGGGTCGAGCGCGTCTACGTCGAACTGCAGATCCGCACGGTCGCCATGGACTTCTGGGCGAGCCTGGAACACAAGATCTACTACAAGCACGATCGCGAGGTACCGGACGAACTGCGCGAAGAACTCCGCCTCGCCGCGGAAACGGCGCGCGATCTGGACCTGCGGATGGAAGCACTGCACCGCCGCGTCCACGGCCCGAACAACGGAAAATGACCGAGGTACGCAACGTGGGGTGAAGGCTCGCAACGTGGTCGGTCACTGTCGGCGTTGCGAACCCACCACCGGTGTTGCGTGCCCATCACCATTCCCACTGTTGACGCGGAATCTTCCGCGCGATACGTAAGCGTTCCCGCACCGGGAGGGGACGAAGGAGTTCTGGGGCCTCGGGTGTGGTGACGAGATGGCGATCTTCGGGACACCCATGGAGGCGGTCGATGAGTCCGAGCAGCGTGTTGGGATCGCTCACGAGAACGTACGCCGGCACGGTGAACGAATCCGGCTTGTCGTGCGCCACGCGAGGCGGAGTCGGTTCGTAGCCGGGTACGTGCAGACGGATGAGTGGATTGTGCGTAGACGCCCCGCGGCCCGAGACGGTGTAGACATCGGCATCCACTTCCCGGATCTCGTCCCATCGAACGAACACGTCCGAAACGCCACGCCGCACGAGCCATGTAATCATGAAAGCACCCGCTACTGTCATGCAGGAGAACACGACGGACAGCTGAACGGGAAGTATCCTCACGTAAGGAATCTCGATGCCAGGGCCGTGAACGTCGTCTCGGTACTGCTGGATCCTCGGATGCACACCGAATCGGTGGAAGCCGGCTCGCTCGAATCCCCAGGCCGAACTTGACGCCGTCATCACAGCGAGACAGAACCCCAGGGCGATGGCTCCGCCGTCATCCGCTCGTCGAACGTCGACGGTCTTCTGCAGCACAAGGATTCCGGTCCCGGCCAGGAACACGCCGAGGCAGAGCGATCCCGTACGAAACCCTTTGCGGCCAAGTAGGTTCGGATCGTTCTCCGTACGGGTACGTCTCGATGGAATCGCTCACCGGATTCTCAGTCCCTCGTGGATTGCATGCAGATGAGCGATAAGAGACTCGGCGTTGTCGGAACGTGCGGTTGCCGTCAGTTGCGTCAGGTAGCGATCGTACTCGTGGTCGATCACGAGATATCGCGTCACGGCGGTGTACTCGACGTCGTCCACTCGATAGGAGCCTTGGACGATCACCGATCGGTGCCCGCGGAAATCGGATGTGTCGCGGAACCTCTCCCTCCATGCGGGCAGTTCGCGAACTTCATTCCCCGCGACCTCCAGCAGTTCGTCCGTCGGCCGCCATTTCGACAGTGCGCCGTGGAGGAATACGGCGTTGGGTGCCCAATCATCCATGACGGACTGGGGAGCTACGAGAACCGTATGTGCGTGCGGAAAGACATCGCGGGGGAGTGTGATCCAGCCTTCCGGCGCCTGGGATTCCGGTTGCGGGTGCCGCGGATCGTCCGGGTCGCAGGGGCTCAGTTCGACTTCGCGTGCTGCGAGGTAGTCGGAGAGCGTCGTCTGAAGCGAAGCATTCATCGAGACGCCTCCTGGTGGCGTGCCATCCGGAATCGCCCTCGCAAAGGCGGTGGTCTGAGAAGTTCGGCCGCGTCCTCCCGAGCGAGGAGTGTGCGGTCGTGTGGACGTTCATGCATTCGTCGGGCCAGGGCCAGGAGTGTGTTGGGTTCTGCGATGAGCCAAGTGCAGACGATGGCGAGAATGTGTTCTTCGTCGTGGGGGATGCGCGCTTCCGGGGGAATCCGTCCGGTCGTGTGGATGTGGATCATCGGAGTCCGGACGTCGCCGTATCCGGAACGGGTCACGATATCCGTTCCGGCGATGCCCTCGATATCGTTCCAATGCACAAATTGCACGGTGGCATTGTTTCGTCGGAGCTTGCGAGAACGTACGACTCTTTCGATTCCGTGTGGATACAACCCCAGTGTGGTGGGAAGTCGGAACCAGATGAACGCCGCCGCCATGAGCAAGAGAACGATCCCACCCACGAGCGCGAAGATTGCAGTGGTTCGGGGGTCGTAACCATGCGGCAACTCGGATCTGTCGGTGATGTAGACGTTCAGAGCAGAGATGGCCAAACCGGTAAGGCCGTTGAAGATAAGCATGGCAACAGCCAGGCTGGGAAGGGTGAGTCCTCCCGGCACAACGATTCCGATTCCGAGTTCAGAATGTTTATTACTCCTGACCCGCTTGGAATGCAATACATTTCGAATCCCGCCGTGCCTGAACGCTGCGACACTCATGAGTAGCATCGACGTTCCGAACACTACCGAGCCGATTGTGGATATCGATTCTTCGTGCCCGACGTTCACCAGTGCATCCCCGAGGGACCATACAGCCAGAACAGCAGCGAAGACCCCGCCCATGCACCACCCGATTCGCAGTTGCTGCGGCCAACGAGGGTCGAAGAACGAATCGATGTGAGTTCGATATCGGTCCGGCGGAACGTTTTCGGTCGTCACCACAACTCCTGGATTTTCTTGGATGCGTACCATGTGGCTGCGCCGCCACCTATGAGGCCGGCAACGAAGCCCGCTGCAGTGCCGACTCCCGGGACGACCGAACCGCCCACTGCCCCGATGAACGCCGCTGAAAGTTTCGATGCGGCTACGGCACCGAGCATGCCGGCAACGGTTCCGGCGCTCTCGGAGACTATTGCCTCGGTGGGATCCATCCCTCCCTTGATGTCGTTGACGATCGCAGGAACGGTGCCTACTGCAGCGGCAGCCGGGTTCATTCCGCGCGCGATGTTGCGTGCGACATCGTCGCCCGAGGCCACCGCCGCGTCGGTCAGGAGTTCCTTGGTAGCTCCGGACATTGCGCTGATGGACGACGCTGCGATGGTGGATGGCCAGTCCGGCCACCAGGAGAACTCGCCGTTCTCGTTCTGCACGACCTTCCCCGGCACCGCGGCATCCCTGGCTGCTTCGAGTACCGCAACGGCGGCGGTGATGCGATCGGCAGTTTCGGTTGCGGCTCGCGACGCCTGTTCGAGAGCGCCGGTGACGGTGTGGGTCAGTTCCGTTGCTTCGTGTTCGAGGCGGACGCGGGCTTCGGCGACGGCTTCGGCCGGCAGCGTCGCCGAGAGGATGTGGATCTGGTCGGAGGGGTCGACGGTGCCGTCGTCGTGCACGGTGAACCCGGACTGTTCGGCGCCGCCCACGACCGACAGGAGGTGCAGGCGGGTGCCTTCGACGAGCCACGCGCCGGTGCGGTACGCCTCCGCGACCTGCAGGAGGGCTTCGGCGATGGCGCTGCCCAATGAGCGTTCGCGGACCACTCGCGCGGCGGCGGCACGCGCGGCGTCGCCGGACCATCGCTCGGCGAGCACATCCTGCTCGGTGAGCAGAGCTTTCATGCGGTCGTCGAGTGTGTCGACGAGCACGTCGAGGTGGTCGGCGGTGATTCGCAGCGCGTCGGGATTCCAGGACCGGACCGCAGCGACTCCCGGTCTCATCCGTGCTGATCCATCGCCGAGAGTGCAGCCACGAAGTCCGTCTCTGCGACGACGTAATCGTTCGCGGCGCCGTCGGTGATATCGACGATCTCGCGCAGGCGACTGCACACGTTGCCGAGTGCTTGATCGGTGGCGGTGAAGGCTCGTGCGCAGACGGCCGCGAATTCTGTTCCGGGAAGTGCTGATTGCGACACGGCATACGGTTCGCCGACGTCCCAGTCGTTCATCGCGTCGGCGGTGTCCGCCACGAAGGCTGCGAATGTGCGCAGCGCTTCAGGATCTACGTGCAATGTCACCACTGCCCCCCGACAGAATCCCCCGATACGTCCGGGTCGGGACGATAGCAGACGGCGCCCTCACGGAGCCGGAGCGGACCGTCGGGCGACTTCGAGCGGGGCATCGGTCGTACGCGAGGTACGCAACACGTAGTGAAGGTTCGCAACGCCGGCAGTTGCTGGCCGTGTTGCGAACCCGGAACTGTTGTTGCGTACCTACCGGTTGTGTGCGCGCTGGCGTGACGAGGTGCGTGCTGCGCGAAATGGTGTAACCTACGACTGAATTCTCCGATACGCCGCGCGTGACGGTAGCAGAGATCGGTCGGGGTGCCGTGGAAAGAGCCGAGATGTCCTACGTCCGTCTCAGGGGAGAACTGCTGTGCCACAGCGAGGCCGAGCGTGAGATCATGCTCGGCCATCTGCAGTGTCATATTGACCTGACGCGCGCCGAACCCGGTTGTGTCTCGTTCGAAGTCCTGCCGACCGACGACCCTATGGTGTGGCGCGTCGAGGAAACCTTCGTCGACGTCACCGCGTTCGAGATGCATCGAACGCGGGTGGCCCGCAGTGAGTGGGGACGGCTGACCGTCGGTATCGGGCGCCGGTACGAGATCGAGGGTGCGGATACACAGACGCCCCTGCCGTTCCGAGAAGGAACGGCAGGGGTGTCCGAGTGAGGCTTACTTGTAGTCGTCTGAATCGAAGCGTTCATCGAGACGCCTCCTGGTGGCGTGCCATCCGGAATCGTTCTCGCAAAGTCGGTCCCAGAAGGTCGGTTGTGTCCGGCTGTCACTACAACTCCCTGAATCATTTTGAATGTGTACGGCGTGGCGGCGCTGTCTCTGGGGTGACGAACCGGTCGTCACTTGCTGCGGCAGGGGATCGAGGTACGCAACATGCAGTGAGGGTTCGCAACGCCGTCAGTTACTGGCCGCGTTGCGAACCCGATGTTGCTGTTGCGTACCTACCGGTTGTTCCCGTGCTGACGCGACGGCGTGCGTGCTGCGCGGAATCGTTCCCGCAGCGGCGGAGGGCACAAGAGTTCGACTGCATCGGATTTCGTGAGAAGTTCGCGATCGCGCGGGTTCTCTGCCAACCGTTCCAAAAGCGCGAACAGAGTGTTCGGCTCCGTCACGAGCTGGTGGGCCATGACCGCCACTCGACACTCCGAATCATGTCGAGTCCGAGCTTCTGGTGGAATCGGTTCGTTCGTATGAAGATCGATTACCGGGTGGACCGTAGTTCCACCACCGACTCCGAGGCTACCTACCCCAATCCGGGCAATACCTTCCCAGGACAGGGAGATGTCGAATACCTGTTTCTTGAAGAAGACTCGACGACGTACGTAGCGGCGTACACCTCGTGGGCTGATGCACAGGGTCGTCTCGAAACGGATGGAGACGATCAGGACCGCGATCAGGCCCATGCCGGCGGCGCATACCGCTATGAAGAAGGCACTCTCACTGTTGTCTCGGTTGATCGGCAACAGTGCTTCGCCGAGGCCGCTGTGCCATGTGAATGCTGCTGCGGAACCATAGGCGGCCAACCCCAGCATGACTGCGACTGTTGTCCACACTTCGGTTCTTCGTGTTGGGATGCTGATACCCGGACCGCGGTCGCGATCGTGACGAAATTTGATGTCGCGGTGCGGTCGAAGGTCCCGAAGACCCGCACGCCGAAACGAGGATCGGGCGATGACGAACAGCGCAATCGAGCCGCCTGCCGCACCGAGTGTGACTTGGAAGTCGTTCGTTCGGATCGTGTCCTGGACGAATGCGAAGCTCACGCAAGCTGCGATAAGCAGCGCAATCGACAGAACTAGTGGCACTATCCTGAGCGGTTGTGGCCAGGGCGCTTCGGATGGCGTCGATCGGATGTTGTCGACGAGTTCGTCAGGTGTCCGAACTTTTTTTCCTCGCTTCAACAAGCACCTCGCTCGTACGTGAGGGATGAGATCATTTCCACGCCTACTGGCCAAGACCTGAAACCGCGAAATGACCTGGGACTCCGGCCGGTGGATTCTCTGACGCGTCCGCGCGCAACCTACGTGTTTCCTCACCGCGTCGTGTGAGCAATTCTGGCTTCACGAAGCCGTTTTCGAAGCGGGGGAGGGCGGAGCAGTTCGACTGCCCCCCTTTGTCCTACATAGCTCCGCTGATCCGGATTCGTCCGTAGGTGTTCGAGAAGCGCGAAAAGTGTGTTCGGCTCCGCCACCAGTTGATGCGCTGTAATGCTTACGGGGTGGGTCGAATCATGCCCGGTGCTCGAAGTGTCGGCTCCAGTTGCGCTGTAAAGGTGGATGATCGGCCGACCCGCGGATCCTGTACGTGGTGGTAGTTCCCTGGGTTCTATGCGACCGATATCGTCCCAGGGTAGGAAAGTCGAATCATCTCGTACAGAGAGGAATGATCGTCGCCTCCGAAGTCGCTCCACCCCGGACGGAAAGATCCTTAATTCGGTTGTTGCGCGGAAGGCGAAGACAAAGAGCGCAAGAGCGGTCATGACGATTGCACCGGCGAGTAGAAGCACGGCACCGGGGAGTGTGTCGCGACCGGAAGGCATCAGGGACTCGCCGAATCCCAGGAACCATCCAAGTGAAGCGGAAGCACCATATGCGGCGGTGCCGAAAAGGATTCCCGAGAGGATCCGGGTGTTCGATTTTCGAACCGGGATCGCCAAGCCGAGTCCTCGCACGGGATCCTCATGAACCGTAATCGACCGGGATAACCCGAGATATCGGATTCCGGCATCACGGATGCCGATGATGAAGAGCGAAATTGCTAGTGCTGTTCCACCTGCGAAGCCGACGAAGTAGGTAGCGTCCCCACGCTCGGCGCCCTGGAAAGACGAGTGTGCGAGAAGGATTGCAAGACTGAACATGGCGACGGAGAAAACGGCATCTGTGCAGCGAAGGCACTGAGGCCATGCCTGGTTGTCGTCCGGAAGGCCGACGGGCATCGTCGGGTGCTGGTGTTGCATAAGTCTGGCCCTGTTCCTTTCAACGCGGTGGACGACTCGAATCAATGCAGTGCTGCTTGTAGAACCTTGGAGGTCAACCAGGAAATGGAAGCGCCGGCCACCGCACCCGCCACCAGTCCGACTGCGGTTCCGATCCCCGGGGCGACAAGGGATCCAACAAAAGCTCCGGCCTTCAGGCCGCCCCAGTAGCCGAGCGCAGCGCCGGCGCCTTCTGTTACGACTGCCTCGGCAGGATGCATCCCTCCTTCGATGTCGTTGACTATCGCTGGGACCACTCCGAGTGCCGCCCCAGCCGGCCCGAGCTTTTGCGAGACTCCACGGGCGAGGTCGTCACCGGACGCTGTTGCTGCCGCTGTAAGACCCTCTTTCGTTCCGTCGGCCATCACGCCGATGGTCGAGGCTGCGGTCGTAGCTGCCCAGTCAGGCCACCAGGAGAACTCGCCGTTCTCGTTCTGCACGACCTTCCCCGGCGCCGCGGCATCCCGGGCTGCTTCGAGTACCGCAACGGCAGCGGTGATGCGATCGGCTGTTTCGGTTGCGGCTCGCGACGCCTGTTCGAGAGCGCCGGTGACGGTGTGGGTCAGTTCCGTTGCTTCGTGTTCGAGGCGGACGCGGGCTTCGGCGACGGCTTCGGCCGGCAGCGTCGCCGAGAGGATGTGGATCTGGTCGGAGGGGTCGACGGTGCCGTCGTCGTGCACGGTGAACCCGGACTGTTCGGCGCCGCCCACGACCGACAGGAGGTGCAGGCGGGTGCCTTCGACGAGCCACGCGCCGGTGCGGTACGCCTCCGCGACCTGCAGGAGGGCTTCGGCGATGGCGCTGCCCAATGAGCGTTCGCGGACCACTCGCGCGGCGGCGGCACGCGCGGCGTCGCCGGACCATCGCTCGGCGAGCACATCCTGCTCGGTGAGCAGAGCTTTCATGCGGTCGTCGAGTGTGTCGACGAGCACGTCGAGGTGGTCGGCGGTGATTCGCAGCGCGTCGGGATTCCAGGACCGGACCGCAGCGACTCCCGGTCTCATCCGTGCTGATCCATCGCCGAGAGTGCAGCCACGAAGTCCGTCTCTGCGACGACGTAATCGTTCGCGGCGCCGTCGGTGATGTCGACGATCTCGCGCAGGCGACTGCACACGTTGCCGAGTGCTTGATCGGTGGCGGTGAAGGCTCGTGCGCAGACGGCCGCGAATTCTGTTCCGGGAAGTGCTGATTGCGACACGGCATACGGTTCGCCGACGTCCCAGTCGTTCATCGCGTCGGCGGTGTCCGCCACGAAGGCTGCGAATGTGCGCAGCGCTTCAGGATCTACGTGCAATGTCACCACTGCCCCCCGGCAGAATCCCCCGATACGTCCGGGTGGGGACGATAGCAGACGGCGCCCTCGCGGAGCCGGAGCGGACCGTCGGGCGACTTCGAGCGGGGCATCGGTCGTGCGCGAGGTACGCAACACGTAGTGAAGGTTCGCAACGCCGGCAGTTGCTGGCCGTGTTGCGAACCCGGAACTGTTGTTGCGTACCTCCCGGCTGTCCGGATGCGCAGACGCCCCCGCCGTTCCGAGAAGGAACGGCAGGGGCGTCCGAGTGAGGCCTACTTGTAGCTGTAGAAGCCCTCGCCGGTCTTGCGACCCAGGCGACCCGCGTCGACCATGCGACGCAGCAGTGCCGGGGGAGCGAAGTGCGGCTCGGCGAACTCGTCGTACAGCGACTGCGCGGCGTTGAGGGTGATGTCGAGGCCGACGGTGTCGATGAGGGTCAGCGGACCCATCGGGTAGCCGCAGCCGCCCTTCATCGCGGCGTCGATGTCTTCCTTCGTCGCGTAGCCCGACTCGAGCATGCGCACTGCCGAGCACAGGTACGGGATGAGCAGGGCGTTGACGATGAAACCCGCACGGTCGCCTGCGCGCACGGCCGTCTTGCCGAGGGTGTTCTTCGCGTAGTCGAACACCGTGTCGGCGGTGGCCTCGTCGGTGGTGAGCGCCGAAATGATCTCGACGAGCGGCATCACCGGCACCGGGTTGAAGAAGTGCACGCCCACGACCTTGCCGGGCCGCTGCGTCGCCTGCGCCATCTTGATGACGGGGATCGACGACGTGTTGGTGGCGAGGATGCCTTCGGGCTTCACGATCTTGTCGAGCTCGGAGAAGATCTCCACCTTGAGAGACTCGATCTCGGGGGCGGCCTCGACGACGAGGTCGCGGTCGGCGAACTCCTTCAGGTCGAGGGTGACGCGGATCCGTCCGAGGACCGCGTCGGCGTCCTCCTGCGTGATCTTGCCGGACTTGACGCCACGTCCGATCGACTTCTTCAGACGCTCGCGTGCCGCGGCGGCGAACTCCTCGGTGGTCTCCTTGACGAGGACGTCGCTACCGGCCTTGGCGCACACCTCGGCGATACCGGCACCCATGGTGCCGCCACCGATCACGCCTACCTTTTCCACTGCCACTGCGGTAACTCCTGATCGCTTCGATGTTCCGGGGGTAACCTACGCGACCGGTGTCAGCGCAGCAGCGCGCGCGACATGACGACGCGTTGGATCTGGTTGGTGCCCTCGTAGATCTGCGTGATCTTCGCGTCGCGCATCATGCGCTCGACCGGGAAGTCGGTGGTGTAGCCGGCGCCACCGAACAGCTGCACGGCGTCGGTGGTGACCTCCATGGCGACGTCCGACGCGAAGCACTTCGCGGCGGCCGAGATGAAGCCGAGGTTGGGCTCGCCGCGCTCGGCGCGAGCGGCGGAGGTGTAGACCATCAGGCGTGCGGCCTCGACCTTCATCGCCATGTCGGCGAGCATGAACTGCACACCCTGGTTGTCGGAGATCGGGCGGCCGAACTGCTTGCGGTCCTTGACGTAGGCGGTCGCCGCGTCGAGGGCGCCCTGGGCGAGGCCGACGGCCTGCGCACCGATGGTGGGGCGGGTGTGGTCGAGGGTCGCGAGAGCGGTCTTGAAGCCGGTGCCCGGCTCGCCGACGATGCGGTCGCCGGGGATGCGGCAGTTCTCGAAGTACAGCTCGGCGGTGGGGGAGCCCTTGATGCCGAGCTTCTTCTCCTTCGGTCCGACGACGAAGCCCTCGTCGTCCTTGTGGACCATGAAGGAGGAGATGCCGTTGGCGCCCTTCTCGGGGTCGGTGACGGCCATGACGGTGTACCAGGTGGACTTACCACCGTTGGTGATCCAGCACTTGGAGCCGTTGAGGATCCAGTCGTCGCCGTCGGCCTTGGCGCGGGTGCGCATGGAGGCGGCGTCGGAGCCGGCTTCGCGCTCGGACAGCGCGTAGGAGGCCATCGCGCCGTTGACGATGTCGGGGAGGACCTTGGCCTTGAGTTCGTCGGAGCCGCGGAGGATCAGGCCCATGGTGCCGAGCTTGTTGACGGCGGGGATCAGCGAGGAGGAGCCGCATACTCGGGCGACCTCTTCGATGACGATGCAGGCGGCGATCGAGTCGGCGCCCTGGCCTTCGAACTGCTCGGGCACGTGGATGGCGTTGAAGCCCGACTTGTTGAGGGCGTCGAGGGCTTCCTGCGGGAAGCGGGAGTTCTCGTCGACGTCCTTGGCGTAGGGCGCGATCTCCTTCTCGGCGAGCGCGCGGATGGCCTCGCGCAGCGCGTCGTGCTCCTCGGAGAGCTTGAACAGATCGAAGTCGGGATTGAGGGCCATGACGGCGGACTCCTAACGGCACGCGGTGCCAGATTTGCGAACGTAGCTCCCTCGACGATATCGGGGCGAGGGTTCGCGACGTGACGGAATGAGTCGATTGTAACCACGGCACTCAGTGCCAGGTCAACGGCGCTGCTGTGCGCCTTCGAGTTGGAGCCGAACCTGCTCGGCGATCTCGGCCGGTGTCAGGTGGGCCGGATAGGTCACCACCGCGACCGCCGGCGGAGCCGGCGCGACCTTCCCGTTCGTCGCGCCTTCGGGCACCGGAACCACCCCGTACGTGCGGCGGAGCTCGAGCAGCTCCTGCTCGAGGCGTTCGGCAGTGGCGGTCTCGTCGCCGCGGATCATCGCGCGCAACACGAAATTGTGCGTGGCGGTCATCGCCGCCGCGAAGCTGACGGTGCGCACCGGCTTCTCCGTCGGGACGGCGGCGCGCAGGAAGTCGGTGAACAACCGCTCGTAGCGGTAGGTGGTGACGAGTTCGCGCTCCCGCAGCGCCGGCACCCGCTGCACCACCCGATACCGCCACACCGCCAGCTCGCGCCGGTCCCGGAAGTGCCCGAAGACGAGCTTGGCCCCCTCGCAGGCCGCCGCCCACGGATCGTCGAAATCCTGCGAGAGGTACTCGGCGACCTGCTCGAGCAGCGACTCGTGATCGGCGAAGATCACGTCCTCCTTCGACCGGAACTGCCGGAAGAAGGTCCGCCGCGACACCCCTGCGGCCGCGGCGATCTGCTCGACGGTGGTCGACTCGTAGCCGAACTCGGAGAACAAACGGATCGCCTGCGTGACGACATGCACCCGGAACTGGGCGGGATCGGGGCCCGTCGAATCGAGGCGACGGGTGCTGTTACCGGTACCGGATGTCATGGCGTCGAGTATCCAATGCAGTCGTGAGGGGTCGGCTCACCCCTCGGCGGCTTCGGCCGATCGCAGCTCGAACTTCAGGATCTTGCCGGTCGAGGTGCGGGGCAGCTCCAGCGGGAAGACGATGTCGCGCGGCACCTTGTACCCGGCGAGCAGCGTGCGCGTGTAGTCGATGATCTCCTCGGCCGTGACCGATTCGCCCTTCTTCAGGATCACGAACGCCTTGGGACGCTCACCCCACTTCTCGTCCGGAACGCCGACGACCGCGACGTCGAGCACCGCCGGGTGGCTGACGATCGCCTGCTCGACCTCCACGGTCGAGATGTTCTCGCCGCCGGAGATGATGATGTCCTTCGCGCGGTCCTTGAGCTGGATGTATCCGTCCGGGTACATCACGCCGAGGTCGCCGGTGTGGAACCAGCCGCCGCGGAATGCCTCCTCGGTCGCGTCCGGGTCCTTGTAGTAGCCGAGCATGACGTTGTTGCCGCGCAGCACGATCTCGCCCATGGTCTCGCCGTCGGCGGACACGTCGTTCATGTCCTCGTCGACGACCCGCGCGGTCTCGGCCTGCAGCATGCCCACACCCTGACGGGAGAGCAGCGCGGCGCGTTCGTCGGCCGGCTTGTCGTCCCAGCTGTCCTGGTACTCGCAGATCGTGTACGGGCCGTACACCTCGGTGAGTCCGTAGACGTGGACAACCGTGATGCCGATCTGTTCGAGCTGGGCGATCACCGTCGGCGACGGCGGCGCGCCGGCCGTGGTGATCCGCAACGGACGGTCGAGTGGATGAGCCTGCTCGGCGTTCGCGATGGTCGAGCACACCGCGGGCGCACCGCACAGGTTGGTGACACCGAGGTTGTCGATGGCATCCCAGATCGCGTCGGCCCGCACCGCCCGCAGGCAGATGTGGGTGCCCGCCGCAGCGGTCACCGCCCAGGGCGTACACCAGCCGTTGCAGTGGAACATCGGCAGTGTCCACAGATACTTGCTCTGCCCGTCGAAGCTGTTGTGGAAGGTCTCGCCCAGCGAGTTCAGGTACGCGCCGCGATGGGTGTACATCACGCCCTTGGGTTTGCCTGTCGTGCCCGAGGTGTAGTTGAGGGTGATGACGCCGAGCTCGTCGTCGACGCTCCACGGCAGCGGCGTCGCATCGAGCGAGTCGGCCTGCGCGAGGAACTCGTCGTACCGGGCGGTGGCCACCCCGGCGGGTACCTCGGGAGCGGGCACGGTGGAGTCGGGGACCTCGACGATCTCGGCGACGCCCGGAACGTTGTCGCGGACGTTCGCGACCGATCCGAGCAGTTCGGAGTCGACGAACAGCAGCTTCGTCTCGGAGTGGGCGAGGATGTACTCGAGTTCCGGCCCGGCCAGGCGCGAGTTCAGCGCGACCAGCACACCGCCTGCGAGCGGAACCGCGAAATGCGCGATGAGCATCTCGGGCACGTTCGGAGTCAGGTACGCGATCTTGTCGCCCGGCTCGATACGGCTGCGCAGCACGCGCGCGAGCCGCTGCGCCTCGTCGGCGAACTCGGCGTAGGTGTACGTGCGGTCGCCGTGGATGATCGCGGTGCGATCCGGGAACACCGCCGCGGACCGTTCGAGGAAGCGCAGCGGGCTCATCTGGCTGTAGTTCGCGGCTCCGGTCGAGCCGGGACGGACGGGGGCGATGGACACGGATACCTCCGGGGTGGCCTACTCGGATTCCGGCGTCTTCTGTGATCGTTGCAACACCGGGCGATGTGCAGGTTACAAATCGTGGAACTGGCCCCTCTACCCTCGAAAGTGGGTGTTCGGAGGGAAGAGCAGGAGCAATCGATGGATGTCGCCGTGCCGGGTGTGTTGCGTCCCGACGATCTCGACACCCTCCGCGCCACGCTGCGCGACCTCGAGGCGACGACGGAACTACCGGTGCTCTTCGGTGGCGCGGTGCAGGGCTCGGACGTCGTCCTGTCCGGATTCGTCGGAACCCGCGGTCGTGCCCTGCGCAATCTGGTGATCGCCGCCGAACGTGGACTCGGCGGTCGGGTGGTCGTCGAACAACGTCCCGGCGCGGTCGCCGACTACTTCACCTCCCCGCACATCACCCACCACTACGACCGGCAGGTCGCCGGGGAGGGAATCGAGTCGTTGCTCGCCGTGCCGGTGGTGGTGCGCGGACGCACCCGGGCGGCGATCTACGGCGGGCTGAGGGTCAATCGGCCCATCGGCGACGTCGTAGCGGAGAAGGTCGTGCGGTCGGCCGCGGAGCTCGCGCGGGAGATCGAAATCCGCGACGAGGTGGACCGTCGCGTGTCGCTGATCGGGAACACGCGGGCCGCGCACGGCGCCACCGTGCCTGCCTCCGTCTCCGAAGCGCTGACGGAAAGCCTCGTGGCGCTGCGGGCGATCGCGGCGCGCACCGACGACCCGGTGATCAGGGAACAGGTGCGGAACGTCGAGGAGACACTGGCCCGGGCGCGCGACGGTGCGTCGCGGCCGCGGACGCATCTGACCGCGCGCGAGCACGACGTGCTGAGTCATGTGGCGCTGGGCTGCCGCAACGCGGAGATCGCCGACAGGTTGTCGCTGCGCGTGGAGACGGTGAAGACCTATCTGCGCAACGCCATGGACAAACTCGATGTGCGCAGTCGGCACGCGGCGGTCGTCGAGGCGCGGCGGCAGGGACTGCTGCCCTGATCGACCGCACTCCTGATCAGCGGCGGCGCAGTCGCCGGAAGAACTCGCGGATCGCGCGCAGCGCGCGCCGGAACCTGGTCTCGGTCGCGGGACGCTCGAGGACATCGGTACCCACCGGCGTGGGGAGCCGGACGGGCCAGCTGTCGTCGACGTCGACGACCTCGCGACCCAGCCCGCGCAGGTACTCGGCAAAGCTGCGTTGCCGTTCGGCGTGCCAGGCGGCCTGATCGGCCATGATGTCGAGTTCGGCGAGCTCGGGGAATCTCGCCACGAGCGCGCGGGTCAGGTGGCCGGCGGCGAGCGCGTCGGCCTCGGCCTCGTGCGGATTCGGCAGCGACACCCCGTACGCCTCGCACACCGCCTGCAGTGTGCGCCTGCCGGGCCGGCTGCGGTCCATCTCCCGGTCGATGACGTACGGGTCGACGACCGTGCCGATGTCGAGCCCCGTCAGGCCGAGCCGGCGTCCTTCGGCGTCGAGGACCGTCAGGTCGTAGCTGGCGTTGAATGCGACGACGATGTGGCCGCGCGCCCACGCGTCGCTCACGGCCTGCCGGATCTGCTTGTATCCCTCGAGATAGTCGAGTCCTTCGGCGCGGGCGTGGGCGGTGGTGATGCCGTGGATCGCGGTGGTCTCCTCGGGTATCGCGATACCCGGGTCGAGCAGCCACGAGCGTGTGCCGATGCGATCGCCGTCGAAGGTCGCGACGCATGCCGTGACGATGCGGGCGTTGCGGGGATCCCGGTCGGTGGTCTCGAGATCGAACGCGCAGATCGGTCTGTCCGGCCAGTGCGTCATGTTCCGTCCTCGCGTCCGTCGGATGATGATCTGTCGAACGCATTGTTGCGGGAGGCACCGACATGCTCCGTCGCGGCCGCGACGGGCATCCGCACAAGGAGAAAACCTCAGATGGTGTCGGTGCAGACCACGAAGTTGCGTTCCCGGTACACGAACCCACCCTCGGACGTCGAGCAGGCGTTCACGTCGGAGGTGTCGAGCAGGATCTCGGTGACCTCCTCGCCCTGGACCGCGGGCTCACCGCAGTCGATGCGCTGCGGATCCTCGCCGCCGAGGTCGATGCAGTCGCCCACCACCCAGTCGATGTCGAGACACAACGCGCCGACCTCGATGCCGCCGAAGGACTCGTAGTAGGTCTGGTCGATGTCGCCGGGGCACATGGCACTGGCATCGACGACGTCGACGACCTTGTAATTCGAGCTCGGGCTGCCGCACACCGCGTAGTCGATGGTCGCGTCGTCGACCGTGCCGCCGAGCGCGACGCATTCGCCGGCTGCGACGTCGACGCTCAATTCGGTCGACGACGACGCCGACGGGGTCGTGGTGGGTAGGGAGAAGGACGGCGCCGTGGACGTGTCCAGGGCGTTCGCGGCGGGCACGGCCTGCCCTTCGACCTGGGTCGCGCATCCTCCAAGCACCCCTGCTGCCGCCAACGCCACCGCGGCACCGGCCGCCCCTCGGAGAATGTTCATGGTCGAAGAGCCTACGGAAGTGCTGCCGGTACCCGTACAGGGTGGAACGATGTGCCGCATGGACCTGCCTGTGGTGCCGCCGATCGCCCCGATGCTCGCCAAGGTCTCCTCCACCGTCCCCTCCCAACCCGAAGACGGTCCCGACGAGTGGTCCTACGAACCCAAATGGGACGGTTTCCGGGCGATCGTCTTCCGAGACGGTGACGAGGTGGTTCTCGGCTCGCGCGGAGGCAAGGACCTCGTGCGCTACTTCCCGGAACTCGCCGACGCCGCGCGCGCCGAACTGCCCCGCAGGTGCGTGGTCGACGGGGAGATCGTCGTCCCGCGCGAACACGACGGCCGCACCCGACTCGACTGGCAGGCGCTGTCCGAGCGGATCCATCCGGCCGCCAGCCGGGTCACGATGCTCGCCGAGCAGACACCGGCCGTGTTCGTCGGTTTCGATCTGCTCGCTCTCGGCGACGAGAATCTCATGGAGACCCCGTTCGCGGAGCGGCGCGCGCGGCTGCGGTCCGAGATCGGCGGGGGTAAGAGCTGTCATGTCACGATGGCCACGACCGACACCGATACCGCCCGCCGCTGGTTCGAGGAGTTCGAAGGGGCCGGCCTCGACGGCGTGATCGCCAAGCGACTCGACGGGCTCTATGTGCCCGACAAGCGGGAGATGCTCAAGCTCAAACATGCCCGCACCGCCGACTGCGTCCTCATGGGCTACCGCATGCACAAGAGCGTCGAGGGAATCGGGTCGTTGCTGCTCGGGCTCTATCACGACGGCGAACTTGCGATGGTCGGCGGAGCCTCGGCGTTCACGCGGGAGCGGCGCGAGGAACTGCTCGCCGAACTGCAACCGCTGCGACTCGGGGACGACGTCGTCGAGCAGGGCGAACCGACGCGGTGGCGTTCGGCGGTGGACCGCAGCTGGGTGCCGTTGCGTCCCGAACGTGTCGTGGAGGTCGCGTACGACCAGATGGAAGGTGTGTCGGGAGCGGGGATGCGGTTCCGGCACGCAGCGAAGTTCCTGCGGTGGCGTCCCGACCGTGACCCCGAGAGCTGCACGTTCGACCAGCTGGAGGTGCCGGTGCGCTACGACCTGTCGGATGTGCTCGACCGGACGGAGGACTGACATGGCCACGAAGCGTTCGCCCGCGGAGGAGTTGGACGTCGACGGCACGCCCGTGCGGTTGTCGAACCCCGACAAGATCTACTTCCCGCAGCTCGGCGCCGCAGGTGGCACGAAGCGGCACCTCGTGGAGTACTACCGCAGGGTCGCCACCGAGTTCGACGCACCGATCCTGACGGCTCTGCGCGATCGGCCGACGCATCTGCAGCGCTTTCCCGACGGCATCGAGGGGGAGGAGATCTATCAGAAGCGGGCACCGGTCAAGCGACCCGACCACGTGGCGACCTGCGAGATCACGTTCCCGTCGGGGCGTACCGCCGATGCGCTGCGTGTGTGTTCGGCCGCCGACGTGGTGTGGGCGGCCAATCTCGGGTGCGTGACCTTCCATCCGTGGCCGGTGCGCTGCGGCGACACCGACCGTCCCGACGAATTGCGCATCGACCTCGACCCGCAACCGGGAACCGATTTCGGCGACGCGCGGGCCGTGGCGCTGGAGGTCGTGCGCCCGCTTCTCGACGAACTGGGACTCGCCGGATATCCCAAGACGTCCGGTGGGCGGGGACTCCACATCTATCTGCGGATCGTGCCCGAATGGGATTTCGTCGGAGTCCGTCGTGCGGGGATCGCGCTCATGCGTGAGATCGAGCGGCGCAGCGACGGGCGGGCGACGACGGCGTGGTGGAAGGAGGAGCGCGGAGAGCGGCTCTTCCTCGACTACAACCAGAACGCGCGCGACAAGACGATCGCCTCGGCCTACTCGGTCCGTCGCACCCCGATCGCGACCGTCTCGACTCCGCTGACCTGGGACGAGCTGGTCGACGCCGAACCTGACGACTTCACGATCGCCACGGTGCCGGATCTGCTGGCGAAGCGCGGCGATCCGATGGCGGATCTCGATGCGCATGCGCACTCGCTGGACGTTCTGCTCGAGATGGCCGAACGGGACGAGGCGAACGGTATCGGCGACCTGCCGTATCCGCCGAATCACCCGAAGATGCCGGGGGAGCCGAAGCGCGTCCAACCGTCCCGCGACACCGACCGGGCAAAGGACACGTGAACCGGAACGTTCGGGGAATCGCGTCCCTGTCGTGACCTCGAGTATGAGTCCTCCCGAGGTGCGAGTCCATAAACTGTCCGAGAGAACAGTCACTCGAGGTTCGGAAGGGTCGATGTCGTGATTCGCTCGTGGGCGTCCGGTCGGGTTCTCGGCGTCGGGGCAGTATTCGCTGCCGCCATCGGGGTCGGTTTCCTCATTCCTCAGACCGCGTCCGCGGCCACGACGTGCACGGCACCGCCGGGTGCCCCGGCCGAGATCGTGCAGATCGACGGGGGCGAAGCGTGTGGTGCGTCCACCGACGGCACCGCCGAGGCGTGGAGCTATGCCGAGCGGGGCGTGGGATTCGCCGATGCCCGCAGTGCCGCACAGGTGGTGGCCGCCGGATTCGACGGCGGTGTCGGCGCCGGGGAAAGCACGTCGGGACGGCTGTTCGCGATCGGCGTGGGGGAGGAGGCCCTGGCGCTCGGTGTGCTCGAAAGTCCGGGCACGGCGGTCGTCGCCGCGGGTCCGCAGTCGCAGGCCTATGTGGGCGACGCCGACGATCCGGTGTTGTGCGAGGGCACGGCGGCGGCCGCGTTCGAACTCGAGGCCGCACGCGGGTGTGTCGTGCTGGGCGACTTCCGGTACTTCACTCCTGGCGCGCAGACGCCGCCGTCGCCCCTGCCGTAGATTCGACGCGTCTCGCCGGGATCCTCGACAGACAGACTGTACGTAAACCCTTCCTTTACGTTCCGTGTCGTCGTAGCCTGTCGCACATGCCGATGGAGGTGTCGCGATGACGACCGGAGCAGTCTTCGAACCTGCCGGGGCGACAGCGTCGTTCGCACCGGTGCACGTCCCGGGGCGGATCGACGCCCGGCCGGGCCCGGCGGCGCCGACCGAGATGGTCGTCGATCCGCGATTCCTGCGGCTGGCCGACGCGTTCTTCTCGCTGTACAAGCGGCCCCGGGACGGCGGCGGCGCACTCACCGCCTATCTCCACGGTGAGAAGGTCCTCGACATCTGGTCCGGCTGGTCGGCCCCCGACAAGCGGTGGAGCCGCGACACCATGGCGTTGTCGTTTTCGACCGGCAAGGGCGTGGCGTCGACCGTCGTGCACCGTCTGGCCGAGCGCGGAGTGATCGACTACTTCGCGCCCGTTGCGCAGTACTGGCCGGAGTTCGCCGCGAACGGCAAGGATGACATCACCGTCGCGGACGTCATGACCCACCGATCCGGCCTGCACCGGGTGCGCGGTCTGGTTCCGGGGACGCGCGGGATCCTCGACTACGAGACGACCGTCGCGGCGCTCGAGCAGGCGGCACCGGATCGACGGCGGCGACGCGGCTCGGGCTACCACGCCGTCACCTACGGATGGCTCGTCGCCGAACTCGTGCAGCGGGTGACCGGTCTGCCCTTCGTGGAGGTCGTGGAGCAGGAGATCGCCCGGCCCCTCGGCGATCCCGATTTCTGGTACCGCGTGCCTCATGACGAACGGGGCCGTATCGCGAAGCTCTTCCCGCGGCTCGCCCCGGTCGGCCTGCACTGGGGTGCGAGCGCCGCGGTCCTGTCGCGACTCGAACCGACCCGCGGTCTCGCCGAGGCCGCGATGCCCGACGGCTTCGACAGGCTCGTCGGCGACCCGGCCGTGCACGACTCGGTGATGCCGGGCTGGAACGGTGTGTTCACCGCCCGCTCGCTCGCGCGTATGTACGGGGCGATAGCCGCCGGCGGGACGATCGACGGCGTGAAGTTCCTCGACTTCACCACGATCGACGAGATGTCGCGCGTGCGGGTGCGCAGCCGGGACTACGTGCTCGGTGTGCCGATGGCGTGGCGGCTCGGCTACCACCAGCCCATCTTCGCGAGCATCCAGCGTCCGCGCGGTGCGCTCGGGCACTACGGAGTGGGTGGCTCGGGGGCGTACGCCGATCTCGACACCGGTCTGTCGCTCGCCTTCGTCACCAACCGGCTCGGTGCCGGCGCGATCCCGCTCGGGGACCTGCGTCTGGCGCGGCTGGGCGAACTCGCCCGGTTGCTCGCTCGTCGTGCCTGAATCTTTCTGTCATTTTCGTGGTTCCGGGGACGGGGGTCCCTCGGGGGCGGGACGATCCGAATCGGAGCATCGTCGATTCGAGGAGTTCAGCCATGAGCCATGTCTACCGGGTGATCGAGGTCGTCGGATCGTCGACGACGGGAGTCGACGACGCGATCGCGAAAGCGGTGGCGCGAGCAGCGGAGACCACGCGGCATCTCGAGTGGTTCGAGACGGTCAACATCCGGGGCCACATCGACGACGGCCGGGTGGCCCACACGCAGGTCACTCTCAAGATCGGTTTCCGCATCGAATCGAGCGCCGAAACGGACATCTGAGGCATCTCGACAGCCGGAAATTCGATGATATGGTTTTGAGAACGTGGTTCTCGACCGAAACTGGAACGTGTACTAGTCTGAGGCTCGTTCGTTGTCCGGAATCGGCACTGTAGGCAGGTACAACTGTGGCTTATGTAATCACCCAGGCGTGCTGCAACGACGCCTCGTGTGTCGAGGTCTGCCCGGTCAACTGCATCCACCCGACACCCGACGAAGCACCCTTCGCGACCACGGAGATGCTCTACATCGATCCCGACACGTGCATCGACTGCGGGGCCTGTGTCGACGAGTGCCCGGTGGATGCGATCGCCGCCGACAACGAACTCACGCCGGCGCAGGAGCCGTATCTCGAGATCAACGCCGAGTACTACCGTCGCTACCCGATCGGACCGGACTGGCCCGAGCTGCGCACGCGCCGCAAGCTGCCCGCCGAGCTGGGCACGCTGCGGGTGGCGATCGTCGGCTCGGGTCCTGCGGCGTGCTATGCCGCGATGGATCTGGTGACGCACTCGGCGGTGCAGGTCGACATCTTCGACCGCCTGCCCACCCCCTACGGGCTCGTGCGTGCCGGTGTGGCCCCCGATCATCAGAGCACCAAGGGAGTCGGCGACCTCTTCCGCAGCGCCATCGGCCACAAGAACACCCAGTGCTATTTCAACGTCGAGGTCGGCACCCACATCACCCACGAGGAACTGCTCGCGCACCATCACGCCGTGATCTACGCCGCCGGTGCCGCAGGCGACCGCACGCTGGGCATCCCGGGAGAGGACCTCGTGGGCAGCCGCGCCGCGACCGAGTTCGTCGCCTGGTACAACGGACACCCTGATTTCGCCGACCACACCTTCGATCTGTCGGCCGAACGCGCGGTGATCATCGGCAACGGCAACGTCGCCCTGGACGTCGCGCGAGCCCTGGTGATGGACCCCGACGAGCTCGCGCGCACCGACATCGCCGAGCACGCGCTCGAGGCGCTGCGGAAGTCGAACATCCGCGAGGTCGTGGTCGTGGGCCGGCGCGGCCCGGCGCAGGCCGCCTACACCAACCCGGAGCTGCTCGCGCTCGGCTCGCTGCCCGGTGTCGATGTGGTCGTCGACCCGGTCGAGGTCGAACTCGACCCGGTCAGCCGCGCGCTGATCGACGATCCGGAGGTCGAACCCCGCCTGACGCTCAAGGTGCGGCAGGTCGAGGGCTTCGCGCAGCGCACTCCCACCGAGGGCAACAAGCGGATCGTGCTGCGCTATCTCGCCTCGCCGGTGGAGATCTCCGGCGACGGTGTTGTCGAATCGATCACCCTCGAGCGCAACGAACTGGTCGAGGTCGACGGCCGTCTCGAGGCCCGCCCGACCGGACAGACCGAAATCCTCGAGGCGGGATTGGTGCTGCGTTCGATCGGTTACCGCGGCACCGCGCCGGCCGGTCTGCCCTTCGACGAGCGGCGCGGGGTCATCCCGAACGAGGGCGGCCGGGTGATCGACGCCGAGGCCGGAGCACCGGTGCCCGGTGTCTACACCGCCGGTTGGATCAAGCGTGGTCCCAGCGGCGTGATCGGCACCAACAAGCAGTGCTCTGCCGAAACGGTCGAGAAGATCCTCGACGATTTCGTCGAGGGCAAGCTGCCCGAGCCGGTCGCCGATCGGGAGAAGTTGGCGGCGCTGGTCGCCGAGCGGCGTCCGGAGCACATCGATTACCGGGGCTGGCTGCAGATCGACAAGCAGGAGAAGGCCCGCGGATCGGCGGCGGGACGCTCGCGCCTGAAGTTCGTCTCGATCGAGGAGATGCTCGCAGCGTCGCGGATCGAGTAATCCCGTCCGGTGGCGGGAACCCGGACCCATGGCTCAGCACTCCCACCCGGCGGTCGCTGCGTCGGGCCGATGGATCGATACCGACGGGATCCGCTACCCGTCCGGCGACACCCACGCATGGACTTGGCGGAGCTGGGTGAACACGGAGTCGTCCCGTGTCGTCGCTGCACGGCGGCCACCCGCAACGACCGGCCGCGGTGGACCCGGAAGAACCCGCGGCCGTGAGCAGTTCGACCCTGCCGCGTGGGGTGGCATTGTCCAGTACGTCGACACCTCCCATTCGGCACCGAAACGAAATCGGACATAATTGGCTTTATGTTTCGGCAGGAAATGACATGAGGACTCCGATGGGTGATCACGTATCGGATCTGTGTCTGTCCTGCGGTCGTGCCGGTTGCACCCAGTTCCACCACCGGTCCCTGACAGGGGCGATCGGCACCGGGCGCGTACTCGCCGAGATGGCGATCCGAGCGGGTGATGCCCGCGACCAGGTCGTCGCGGTCGGAGACGCGATCGCCGATCTCCTGCTGTACCTCGCCGATGCACACGGTGTCGCCGCGGCGCAGAAGGCATCGGAGCACGGGCAACTCCACTTCCATGGGGACTGGATCGCAGCCGGACGCGCTTGGGGTCCCGAAGATCCCTGACCTGCAGGGAAGATCCGGGACGGTCGCGGTGTTGAGACGACCGTGCAGGTGGCGTTGTCGTTGCTGGACCGCTCCCGGACCCGGGAGGGGCAGCCGGACGCTGCCGCATTGCAGCAGACCCTGCGTCGCGCCGAACTCGCCGAGGCGGCCGGCTACCACCGCTTCTGGGTGGCCGAGCACCACGCCGTCCCAGGCATCGCGTCGGGAGCTCCACCGCTGCTCATCGGCACGATCGCGGAGCGGACGAGCCGGATCCGAGTGGGATCCGGCGGCGTCATGCTGCCCAACCATCAACCGATCGTCGTCGCCGAACAGTTCGCGATGCTTGAAGCGATGCACCCGGGACGGATCGATCTGGGTGTCGGTCGTTCCCTCGGATTCACCGCGCCTGTGCGCGATGCGCTGCGGACCCACAAGGCCGACGCGGACGACTTCGCCGCCGACATCGAGGAACTGCGCGGTTATCTGCACGGCACCGCCGAAGTGACGGTGCGTCCTCGACTGTCCGAGCCGCCTCCGATCTTCGTCCTCGGCACCGGGCAAGGTATGCGGCTGGCGGCGCGTCTGGGCCTGCCCGTCGTCGTCGCCGGACCGCTTCTGCGGCAGGGATCGGAACCGTTCGACCGTTATCGCGCCGACTTCCGCCCGGCCACACCCGGCGCTGAGCCCTATGTTGTCGTCGGCCTGGACATCCTCATCGCCGACACCGAAGCCGAGGCTCGGGAGCTGCAGCTTCCGGAGGCATGGGCGATGGCCGTCTCACGCGAAGAGGGGGCGTTCCCGCCGCTGTCCCCGATCGAGGAGATCCGCCGGCAGCCGATGACCGAGCGGCGCCGCCGCATCGTCGACGAGACCGCGAAGGGTTCGCTGGCCGGCACCGAGGATCAGGTGGCCGAAGGGCTCGAGAAACTGCTCGCCTCCACCGGGGCGAACGAGGTGCTCAGCTCCGCATCCACTTTCGACACCGACGCCCTGTACGACTCCGATGCGCGACTGACGAGGATCTTCGGTCTCTGAACGGAGGGTGGAACAGATTGTCCCGCTCAACGATTCAGATCGATCAGGCGAGCACTGCCCTGCGCCGCCGCACACATCTTCTCCGTCCCGTCCTCGGTGACGGCGTAGATCTCGCAACGACACAGTGCCTGCCTGCGACTGGTGCTGACGATCGTGGCGACCGCGCGTAGGAGTGCGCCCCCGGCGGGCCGCAGGTAGTCGAGGCTCATGCCGGTCGTCACGATCGACGGCCCGAGGGCCGTGCCTGCGGCGAACGTGAGCGCATTGTCGGCCGCGTAGGCCAGAACACCTCCGTGCGCGAAGCCGAACTGCTGGAGCAGTTCCTCCCTGAGCGGTATTTCCAGGACTGCCCGGCCGCGCTCGTACTCGGTCAGACGGGCTCCGATCAGGACGCTGAACGGTTGCGATGCCAACACCTTCCGGGCATCGGCGAGGGTACGGATCTCGGCGATCTTCTCCGACATGCACAGCAAGGTACTCCGCTCCTCGGTTCCCGACCGCCACATCGGAGCGGCCGGCAGTCACTGTGCGGAGGCGACGATCGAGCGGAACTGTTCGCGCAGGGCCTCCGTGAGGTCACGGTGTTCGGGGACGAGATCGGGGTCGACGACGACCGCCACGGTCAGCGTGCCGGCATAGGACAGGGCCGCGAAAGCGACCGCGACGTTGCCCGTGGTGACGATCATCGGCACCATCGACGCGACAGGCACTCCGGCAACGGTGAGCGTCGACGACGGTCCCGGCAGGTCGGACAGGAACGAGTTGACCCGGCGCTGCCGGTCCACGAACCGGCGGAACGCCCCGACGGCCGCAAGGGCGCGGAAGACCGGACCCAGTAGTTCGGCAGACAGGCCCCGCACGTTCGCCTTCTGCAGTCGGGTCGTGCGGGAGACGGATACCGACCGGTGCTCCGGGGTCCCGTCCAGCGGTACCCGGACGGGCATGACGCCGACGCGATTGCCCAGTTGCCCACCCGTGGCAGCGGTGCGGGCGGAGACCGGCACCGAGATCATCAGCTCGGACGGGAACTCGCCGCGCTTGTGCAGGATGGTGGCGAGGGCGCCCCCGACGGCGACCAGCAGCACATCGTTGATCGTTGCGTCCCACTGCCGTCCCGCCCGACGGAGCGTGTCCAGATCCACCTCGACGGTCCTGAGCGCCAGACGAGACCCGATGGGCGCGTTCAACGAACACCGCGGGGCACGTCCGCCGGCGCCCCCCCGAGTTCTGTCCATGCTGCAGGAAGACGTGCGACGGCTCGCGGTGCCCGGCGGAGCGCCCGCAAGTGACCGATTACATTGTCGTAGAACAACTCTCGTCTGGTTGGTTGCGTTGAAGCGCGCTGTTCGGGCATGGGCGGTGTGCTGTCCATGCCGTCGACGAGATGCGCCAGGATCGACAGACCACCGATCCCGTCGGCCAGGACGTGGTGCAGCACCATCACCAACGCCGTGTGCCCGTTCGGGTCCGCGATGTCGGTGACGAGCAGCGCGCGCCACAACGGTTGCGATCGGGGCAGCGGCCGGGTAAGGGCGTCCGCGGCGAGCGTCAGTGCGGCGTCCCTGTCGCGGGGACCGGGGCACCGCACCTGGGAGAAGTGGGCATCGATGTCGAAGTGGGCGTCGTCGAGCCAGTAGGGACGCCCGAGTCCGAAGGCCGGCTCGATCAGGCATTGCCGCAGGCGTCGAACCCGGACGAGGCGTTCGGCGAGCACGGTCATCAGTGTCGTGGGGTTCGTCAGGTTCTCACCGGCGAAGAAGATCGCAGCACCGACATTCATGGGTACCCGTCCCACGTCCGAGACGAGTTCGATCAGGTCTCCGGGACCGATGCGGTCGATGCCGTTCGAGGCCGCCACCCTTCGAGGATGACAGACGCACGCTGTCCGTCTATTGCCTACGGCCGAGTAGGGGAGCAGTGTGAACACGGGTGGTTTCGGGTGGGGGGTCGCGCCGAAACGACCGGCGACGCCGCGTCGGCGCCGCCCTGAGGAGAGGGGTGCCGATCGTGTTTGCACGCTCCACCACAATTCATGCGCATCCGTCGTACATCGACGCCGGGATCAAGCACGTACGCGACATCGTGATGCCTGCCCTGGCGGACATGAACGGTTGCCTGGGGCTGTCCCTGCTGATCGACCGCGGCTCGGGCCGATGCATCGCCACCAGCTCCTGGCGGGACGAGGACGTGTTGCGCTCCAGCGAAGGCATGGCCCGCATGCTCCGGGACGAGGCGGCCCGGATGTTCCATGCCACCACGGACGTGGCCAACTGGGAGATCGCCGTCATGCACCGCGATCACCACTCGACCCGTGGGTCCTGCTGCAGTGTCACCTGGGTCGACATCGATCCCGCGCAGGTGGATCGCGGTGTGGACATGTGGAAGATGGCCGCGCTGCCGCGGATGGAGGAACTCGAGGGTTTCTGCAGCGCCAGCCTGATGCTCGACCGTGCCGGTGGTCGCGGGGTGACCTCGTTGACGTTCGACAGTGCCGAGGCGATGGACCGCACCAGAGCACATGTCGACGACATCCGCTCCGAGGTGACTCGGGCAGCAGGCGCCAGGGTGCTCGATACCGGTGAGTTCGAGCTCGTCATCGCCCACCTCGACGTCCCGGAAACGGTGTGACCGCGGGTCTGCGGCGCGGGTGATATCCGTTCACCCGCGCCGTAGCCGTCCGCATTCGTAATAGACCACTCGGTCCGCTGAACTGGGAAAACGCCGAGACCGTCCGCATTCGAATTGCCCGTCCGTAACCGTCCTGTGTCTAATGAACGGGTACGAGCACGCCGCGCAGGGGAAGTAAGGCGCGGCGCACCGCTGAACGATGGGTTGTGGAATGTTCGAAAAGCGAGCTTTGTCGAACGGTCGCCGCACGGGCCGCCGATCTGCGCGGATCGGTGCTGCACTCGTGGGCGCAGCCGCCGTGGCACTGGCCACCGCCGGTCCTGCGAGCGCGGCACCGCTGTGGCCCGGTGGGCCCGAGGTGCCGAGTGTCCAAGAGCTGATCGAAGGGCTCACGCCGCCCGGGGTGACGCCGCCGCAGCTTCCGCCCCAGCTCGCTCCCGAGCCGGCCGCCCCGTTCTCCGCTCCGTCCGTCAACCCGTCGAACGGGGAGACGGTGGGTGTCGCGCAGCCGATCATCATCCGCTTCAACGAGGCCGTCGGAGATCGTGCAGCCGCCGAACGCGCCATCCGCATCACCACGCAGCCGCCCGTCGACGGGCACTTCTACTGGGCGTCGAACACGCAGGTCCGCTGGAAGCCGTTCGAGTTCTGGCCCGCGAACACCGCGGTGACCGTGAAGGCCGGCGACACTCAGTCGTCGTTCACCATCGGTGACGCTCTGGTGACGGTCGCCGACAACAACACCAAGACCATCACCGTCACCCGTAACGGCGAGGTCGTCCGCACCATGCCGACGTCCTTCGGCAAGCCCGGCCACGACACCCCGAACGGCACGTACATCGTCGGTGAGAAGTACCGCGACATGTACATGGACTCGTCGACCTACGGGGTGCCCGTCGACAGCCCCGAGGGATATCGCACCTACGTCGAGTACGCGACGCGGATGTCAAACAGCGGCATCTTCCTCCACGCCGCACCGTGGTCGGTCGGCGCGCAGGGCAACACCAACGTCAGCCACGGTTGCCTCAACGTGAGCACCGAGGACGGCAAGTGGTTCTACGAGAACGCCAAGAAGGGCGATCCGGTGATCGTGCAGAACACGGCCGGTGGAACCCTCAACGGCTGGGACGGTCTCGGCGACTGGAATCTCTGACACCGACGCACATCTCCGACGCCCCCTGCTTCCGGTTCGTAACGTTCGTCCGGAATAGCAGGGGGCGTCGCCCTTTCGTAACCCATGGTTCGTTCTGTCGGCACACACTGCTCCGGTGTCACCGAGTCCGGAACGAACCCTGCCGCAACACGAACGCGGCCTCCGCCACCGCCCGTGGCGCGATTACGCGCTCTTCGCGGCATTGGTCGGGCCCAATCTCGCGCTGTTGATCCTGTTCACCTACCGGCCTCTCGCCGACAACATCCGGCTCTCCTTCTTCGAGTGGAACATCGCGAGCCCGAACTCGACCTTCGTCGGACTCGCCAACTACCGAGAATGGTTCACGCGTCCCGACAGTTGGGAAATCGTCGGCAACACCATCGTGTTCACCGTGGCGACCGTTGCCGGTTCGATGGCACTGGGACTCGGGCTCGCACTGCTTCTGGACCGTAGGCTCCACGGACGCAATCTCGTCCGGTCGGCGCTGTTCGCACCGTTCGTCATCTCCGGTGCAGCCGTCGGAATCGCCTTCCAGTTCGTCTTCGATCCGAACTTCGGTCTGGTGCAGGACGTCCTGACCCGGGTGGGACTTCCGACGCCGGACTTCTACCAGGACTCCAACTGGGCGTTGGTGATGGTGACCCTGACGTACATGTGGAAGAATCTCGGCTACACATTCGTCATCTATCTCGCTGCACTGCAGGGACTCCGGCCCGAGTTGAGCGAAGCCGCCGCCATCGACGGTGCCTCCCGGGGGACGACCTTCCGGCGCGTCGTCCTTCCGCAATTGCGGCCCACCACCTACTTCCTGTCGATCACCGTGCTGCTCAATTCGTTCCAGGTCTTCGACATCATCAACGTCATGACTCGTGGGGGTCCGTTGGGGACCGGCACGACCACGATGGTCTACCAGATCTACGACGAGTCGTTCCGCAACTTCCGTGCCGGCTACGGCGCCACCGTTGCCACCATCATGTTCCTGGTACTGCTCGCGGTGACCGTTTATCAGGTGCGCATCATGGACCGAGGAGGTCACTCGTGACCGCTGTCGCGGAGAAGTCTGTCGTGCACCTGGTCGCACCCGCGGACGAAACGCGTTCGCACCGAAGACGAGAGCGCGCCGTCACGGCTCTGGCCTATGTCGCCATGGTGCTCGTGCTGCTGGTGGTGGCTCTGCCCTTGTACTGGATTGTCGTGACATCGTTCAAGGAGCGGCCCGACATCTACACGCTGCCGGTGACCTGGTGGCCGAGCGTCTTCCATCCGCAGAACTACACGGAGGCAACCGAATCTGTGCCGTACGGGTTGTTCCTGCGCAACTCGATCGTCATCACGACGATACTGGCGACGGTGAAGTTCGTCCTCGGAGTGTTCAGTGCGTTCGGTCTCGTGTTCCTGCGGTTCCCCGGCAAGAACATCGTCTTCCTCGGCATCATCGCCGCGCTGATGGTGCCGAACCAGATCACCGTCATCTCCAATTATGCGCTCGTCGCGGACTGGGGTTGGCGCAACACCTTCCAGGGCATCATCGTGCCGTTGGCAGGCGTGGCCTTCGGAACGTTCCTCATGCGCAACCATTTCCTGTCCATTCCGGCCGAGATCATCGAAGCCGCACGGATGGACGGAGCGGGCCCGTTCCGGCTGCTGTGGCGCGTGGTCCTCCCCGTATCCGGCCCGACCATGGTCGCGTTCGCGCTCATCACCGTCGTGAACGAGTGGAACGAGTATCTATGGCCGTTCCTGATGGCCGACGACGCATCCGTTGCGCCGTTACCGATCGGGCTGACACAACTCCAGAACAACGACGGTGTCACGAACTGGGGTCCGGTCATGGCCGGCACCGTGCTCGCGATGCTGCCGATTCTCGTGATTTTCCTTGTGCTGCAAAAGCACATGATCAAGGGCCTCACCTCCGGTGCGGTCAAGGGCTGAATCCTCAGGGAGCTGGGAATGGACATCAGGAACATCGACAGGCGTCGTTTCCTCGGGCTGACCGGTCTCGTGGCTGCGAGCGCTGCGCTGACCGCATGTGCAGGGACGGGCGGTGGCTCGTCCCAGACTTCGGGAACGGGATCGGTATCCGGCGATGCATCGCGGATCAGCTTCTGGTCCAACCACCCCGGCAAATCCCAGGACGTGGAGAAGGAGCTGATCCGGCGGTTCCAGGACGCGAACCCGGGCATCACGGTCGATCTCATCGACGGTGGCAAGAACTACGAGGAGGTCTCACAGAAGTTCAACGCCGCGCTCTCCGGCGGCGACCTGCCCGACGTGGTCGTGCTGTCGGACGTGTGGTGGTTCAACTATGCGATCACCGGTGCGATCACCCCGCTCGACGATCTGTTCCGCGAGGTGGGAGTGGACACCGGCGACTACGTCGATTCCCTGCTCGCGGACTATCTCTACGAGGGGAGTCACTTCGCTCTTCCGTACGCGCGGTCGACTCCGCTGTTCTACTACAACAAGCAGGTGTGGCAGCAGGCCGGACTTCCCGATCGCGGACCCGACACCTGGGAGGAGTTCGACGAGTGGGGTCCCCGCATCCAGGGGGTGGTCGGCGACGGCAGGCTCGCGCACGGCTGGGGCAACGCCAAGGATTACCTCGGATGGACCTTCGAGGGCCCGATCTGGACCTTCGGTGGTGCCTATTCCGACGGATGGGACCTGAAGTTCACCGACGAGAAGACAATTGCGGCAGGTGAATTCCTGAAGCGCATGATCCACGACAAGAAGTACGCCGCGGTGACGACCGATATCGCGAACGACTTCTCCGCCGGTCTCATCGCCTCCACGATCGCGTCCACGGGAGACCTGTCGGGTATCACGCAGAACGCGTCCTTCGAATTCGGGACGGCCTTCCTGCCGGCTCCCGAAGGCGTCGCGGGATGCCCCACCGGTGGTGCGGGTCTGGCGATTCCGTCCGGTATCTCCGACGAACGCAAGCGCAATGCCCTGAAGTTCGTCGAGTTCGTCACCAACGGCGACAACACCGCGTACTTCTCACAGAACATCGGTTACATGCCGGTCCGGAAGTCCGCGGTGGACAACCCCGCCATGAAGGAGTACCTCGAGGACAACCCCAACGCACGGACCGCGGTCGACCAGCTGGCCGTCACGCGCTCCCAGGACTACGCCCGGGTGTTCGTCCCCGGTGGCGATCAGATCATCGGGACCGGCCTGGAACGGATCGCACTGCAGAACGCCGACGTCGCAACGACCTTCGCCGACGTGCAGCAGCAGCTGCAGGCGGTCGTCGACAGGCAGATCACCCCCAACCTGAAGTAGAAGGAACACCATTGGCTGCCATCGCCTTCCGCAACGTCACCCATCGGTATCCCGGTGCCGATCGTCCTGCCGTGGACCGACTGGACCTCGACATCGAGGACGGGGAATTCCTCGTCCTCGTCGGGCCCTCGGGATGCGGCAAGTCGACGAGCCTGCGCATGCTCGCCGGTCTCGAGGCGGTCGACTCCGGGCGCGTGGAGATCGGTGGTCGTGACGTCACAGGACTGCCACCGAAGGCCCGTGACGTCGCGATGGTTTTCCAGAACTATGCGCTCTACCCGAACATGACCGTGGCGGAGAACATGGCCTTCGCTCTGCAGAACGCGGGGATGAAGAAGGACGAGCGCACGGCCCGAGTGCTCGAAGCCGCCCGGATGCTCGAACTGGAATCACTGCTGGACCGCAAGCCCGGAAAGCTGTCGGGTGGTCAGCGTCAGCGTGTCGCGATGGGGCGCGCGATCGTCCGTCACCCGGCAGTGTTCTGCATGGACGAGCCGCTTTCGAATCTCGATGCGAAACTGCGGGTCAGCACCCGCGCGCAGATCGCCGAGTTGCAGCGGTCGCTCGGCACCACCACCGTGTACGTGACCCACGACCAGGTCGAGGCGATGACGATGGGAGATCGTGTCGCCGTCCTGGAGAACGGCCGCCTTCAGCAGGTCGCGTCGCCTCGGAAGTTGTACGACGAGCCGGTGAACACCTTCGTCGCCGGGTTCGTGGGGTCGCCGGGGATGAACCTCGTCGAGGCAGCTGTACACGACGGGTACGCCGAACTCGGAGCGCTGCGAATCCGCGTTCCGCGTTCGGTGGATTCCGATCGCGTGGTGATCGGGGTCCGTCCGGAATCGTGGACGACCGTGGGGGCGTGGCGATCCGACTCCTGGTCGCTACGGACGGTCCTGGTCGAGGAACTCGGTGCCGAGTCGTTCGTGTACGCGGTGCCGAAGGACACCGTGGACGGAGATGCCGACAGGATCGTCGTCCGGTGGGATCGGCATGTGCCCGTCTCGTCGGGTTCCGAGATCCACGTGATCCCGAAACCCGACGAGGTGTACTTCTTCTCCGCACGGACCGGGGTTCGGCTCGGTGCTACTGCTCCGCTACCAATGCGTCGATCTGGTTGATGGCGGACGAGGCGCCCTCGACCACGCCCATGTCCAGAACCTGCTGGAGCGCTTCGGCGCTCTCGTAGGTGCTGACATAGGTTGCGCGCGTGCCGCCCTCGAACTCCTCGAAACTGTAGACGCACCGTGAGACGGGTAGTTCCGGCTTCGGGGTGAAGTCCGGCTCCGCGAAGCCGTCCAGGAACGAGAAGCCCGTCGGTTCGTCGACGGTCGTGATATCCCAGTAGCCGGCGTACTTCTCACCATCGGGGCCGGTCATGAAGTAGGTGGTACGGGTGCCGGGCTTCAGATTGTGGTCGACCACCGTCGCGGGGAAGGTCGGGGGTCCCCAGATCTTCTCCAGCTGACGGGGATCGGCGTAGACCTGCCAGATGCGGGACACCGGGGCGGCGAACTCCGCGGTGATGGTCAGGGTCGGCTGGTCGGAGTCGTGCCGGACGTCGGTTACAGGCATTTCTCAGCCTTCCTCGGAGGATTCGGATGCGATGAGTTCGTCGATGCGCGCGATGCGACCGCGCCAGAGCTGCTCCATCTCGGTGAGCATGGACGCCACCGACCGCACTGCCGCCACGTCACCACTGGCCAACTGCTCGCGACCGCTGCGTCGCTTCACGAGCAGACCGGCCTTCTCCAGCACGGCGACGTGTTTCTGTACTGCGGCGAAGGACATGTCGTAGTTCGCTGCGAGAGCGGACACCGAGTGCTCCCCCGCCAGGACGCGTCGCATGATGTCTCGTCGGGTCCGGTCGGAGAGCGCGTGGAACAGGGCATCGGCCCGGTCCTCGTCGTCTCCGCTCACATCCCAAATGCACAACCGAATGATTGTATGTCAAGAGTTCGAAGCGATCACGAGTCGGTCGCCGTAGGCTGCCCGCTTCTCCTCGTCGAGGCCGCCGTCGGTGACGATGCACGAGACCTCGTCGAGGCTCGCGACCCGGGCGAGCGCGCGCTCTCCGAACTTCGAACGATCCGCCACGACGATCGTCTTCTCGGCCGACCGGATCATCGCCCGCTTGATCGGGATCTCCAGCGTGTTGGTGTTGGTGATGCCGGCAGTGGGGTGCACGGCGTCGGCACCGAGGAACGCCCAGTCGGCCGAGTAGTCCGAGAGGAACTGCACGGCATGGTCGCCGACCAGGGTGTAGGCCGAGCCGAGGAGCTCGCCTCCGGACACGAGAAGCCGGACATCGGGAAATGCCGCAACGTATTTCGCGATACGCAGGTCATTGGTGAGGACCGTCAGTGACGCCTTGTGTCGCAGTGCGACCGCTACCTCGTAGGTTGTGGATCCACTGTCGAGCACCACGCTGTCGCCGTCGGACACCATGGCGGCCGCTACCGCCGCGATCGCCACCTTCTCCTCACGGCGTACGTCCTTCTCGAGGGCGTACGGCACCTCGAGGCCCGCGCCCTCGACCGCTCGGGCGCCCCCGTGCGTGCGCTCGACCTTCCCTTCACGGGCGAGCGAATCGAGGTCGCGACGGATCGTGGACGCGTCGACGCCGAGATCGGCCGAGAGGGTCTTCGCATCGACATATCCGTCGGCGAGGATTCGGTGGAAGATTTCACGTCGCCGTGCGGTCGCTGACACGATTGCTCCTAGGGCTCTGGGCACTCGAATTTCTGGGTACTCGGACGCCGTGGTCGGGGGTCGGTGCACGACCATAACGCACGGGCGACACACCTTTGCGTGGATATTGACACTGTCTGCGCTCAGTGTGCATGATTTCGTGCAGGATTTGCGCGATAGTGCGTGATCGTTTCGCTGGCACCACGTTGTTCGGAGGTTGCACGGTAATGCTGAAGTTGGGATACAAGGCGTCGGCAGAGCAGTTCGGGCCGCGCGAGTTGGTGGAGTTGGGTGTGTTGGCCGAGGCG
>NZ_LZMJ01000017.1:0-16818 GCF_001665495.1 Rhodococcus sp. 852002-51564_SCH6189132-a | reverse complement strand
CCCCCCCCCCCCCCCCCCCCCCCCCCCCCCCCCCCCCCCCCCCCCCCCCCCCCCCCCCCCCCCCCCCCCCCCCCCCGGGGGGGCCCCCCCCCCCCGCCCCCCCCCCGCGGACGTGTCGGCGGACGTCACCGCGTGCCCGCACCTCCCGTCACGGCGGTGAAGAAGCGGCGCAAGATCCCGGTGTGGATGTTCGTCGCCCCGTCGATGCTCGTCCTGGCCGTGATCATCCTGTACCCGCTCGGACGAGCGGTGTGGATGTCGCTGCACGGTGACTCGAAGCGACTCGACCCCGAGACGGGCCGATTCGTCACCGGCGGTTTCGTGGGGATCGAGAACTACACGCGCTGGATCACCCAGACCTGCAACACCGCCACCGGTTCGATCCCGTGCCCTCCGGGCACCCTCGGCTCCCAGTTCTGGCAGTCGATCTTCAACACCTTCTTCTTCACCGTCGTCACGGTCTCGCTCGAGACGGTGATCGGTTTCGCGATGGCGATCGTGATGGCCAAGTCGTTCCGGGGTCGCGGCCTGCTGCGCGCCTCGGTGCTGGTGCCGTGGGCGATCCCCACCGCCGTCACCGCCAAGCTGTGGTTCTTCATCTTCGCCAACGACGGTGCCGCCAACAAACTGCTCGGCACCGACTACCTGTGGACCGCCGATCCGTGGCCCGCGCGCTTCGCGATCATCGTCGCCGACGTGTGGAAGACGGCACCGTTCATGGCGCTGCTCATCCTCGCCGGCCTGCAGATGATCCCGCAGGACGTCTACGAGGCCGCGAAGGTCGACGGCGCGAACGCCTGGCAGCGGTTCAAGATGATCACGCTGCCGCTGGTCAAGCCCGCCCTCATGGTGGCGATCCTGTTCCGCACCATGGACGCGCTGCGCATGTACGACCTGCCCGCGATCATGATGGGGTCCAATCCGGCGACGTCCACGATCTCGGTGCTCGTCGTCGACCAGATGCGTCAGGGTTCGAACTCCGCGTCCGCCCTGTCGACGATCACCTTCCTGCTCATCTTCGCCGTCGCCTTCGTGCTGGTGCGGTTCCTCGGCGCCAACGCGGTGAGTACGCAGGAGAAGCAGCGTAAGGGGGAGGTCGTATGACCGTCACCACCGAGATTCCTCGGAGCCGGCCGGAGCCGGAGCCCACGCCGGTGCAGACCCGCAAGGTGCCGTTCAAGCGCAGGATGAGCACGGTCGGCACCTATCTGGGTGTCGCGCTGATCGTCGTGTGGGGCCTGGCCCCCTGCTATTGGATGATCGTCACGGCCCTGCGCGACCCGTCGGAGACGTTCAGCACGACCCTGTGGCCGTCGAACCCGACACTGCAGAACTTCGCCGACGCGCTCGACCCCGACGCCAAGGTCAACTTCTCGCGGGCGCTGCTCAACAGCGTCATCATCGCCGGCGCCACCACGGCGGTCGCGCTGCTGCTCGGCGTGTTCACCGCCTACGCCCTGTCGCGCTTCGAGTTCCGCGGTAAGTACTTCGTCACCGGCATCATCCTCGGCGCGTCGATGTTTCCGGTCGTCGCGCTCGTGACGCCGCTGTTCCAGCTGTTCACCGACATCGGCTGGATCGGCAAGTACCAGGCGCTGATCATCCCGAACATCTCGTTCGTGCTGCCGCTGACCGTCTACACGCTCACCTCGTTCTTCTCCGAACTGCCGTGGGAGCTCGAGGAGGCCGCCCGCATGGACGGCGCGACGCGCGGGCAGGCGTTCCGCCTGGTCATGCTGCCGCTCGCGGCACCTGCGCTGTTCACCACGGCGATCCTCGCCTTCATCGCGACCGTCAACGAGTACCTGCTGATGTCGCAGCTGTCGAGCGAGAGCACGGCCCCGGTGACGGTGGCGATGGCACGGTTCACCGGCACCGACCCGTACGTCACCCCGTACGCGTCGATCATGGCCGGCGGCACGCTCGTCATGGTGCCGCTCGTGGTGATGGTGCTGCTCTTCCAGCGACGCATCATCTCGGGTCTGACCGCGGGTGGCGTCAAGTCGTGAGGAAGGTTCCGCGCCGGAACCGACTCGAGATGCTGCTCGGCCTGCTCACGGTGTTCACGGTGATGGCCGTGATCTCCGCGGTCGCCGAGCTGACGTCGCCGCAACCCGGCATCGTGCCGTCCCTCGTGCTGCTCGCATTCGTCGTGATGTGGGGGTTCGCGTTCCGCGCGTGGCGCCGATCGGGCTGACCCTGTCGTGACGATGGCCCCGCCGTGACGTGAGAAGGAGCACCGTACCGGTGTTCCGGAGGCGTCTCGTGGTCGTTTCCGTACCATACGGTGGGCGGGAGACCCTCCCGTCCGGATTTTCGGTACCGAGAAAGTGGAACGAGTGACGAGCCCGACAAGGTCGACATCCTCGCGCGCCGCCGCGGCCGCAGCGAAGAAGCGCAGGGGACGCATCGTTCGCTACGCCGTACTCGTCGCGTTCGTTCTCGCCGTGCTCGTCCCGCTCGGGATCTTCGCCACCGCCTACTACTCGGCGGAGGTGCCGACCCCGGCGGACATGAAGACGAACCAGCTCGCGCGGGTCTACGCATCCGACGACGCCACCGAGATCACCCGGGTGGTCCCGCCGGAGGGCAACCGTGTCGAGGTCGGGATCGCGCAGATCCCCGAGCACGTCCGCAACGCCGTGCTGTCGGCGGAGGACCGCAACTTCTACAGCAACCCGGGCTTCTCGATCACCGGTTTCGCACGCGCAGCCCGCGACAACGTCATGGGCAAGGACACCGCCGGCGGCGGTTCCACGATCACGCAGCAGTACGTCAAGAACGTGCTCGTCGGCTCCGATCGCACGCTCGAACGCAAGATGCGCGAACTCGTCATCTCCACCAAGATGGCGCGGCAGTGGTCGAAGGACGAGATCCTCGAGGCGTACCTCAACACCATCTACTTCGGTCGCGGCGCCTACGGCATCGGCGCGGCGTCCCAGGCGTACTTCGGCAAGCCCGTCGAGGAACTGTCGGTCTCCGAGGGCGCCGTCCTGGCCGGGGTGATCCAGACACCGTCGTCGCTCGACCCCGAGTACAACCTGCCTGCCATCGAGGAGCGCTGGAACTACGTGCTCGACGGCATGGTCGAGATGAAGGTCCTCGACCCGGCCGAGCGGCCGGACCAGGTGTTCCCCCCGACGGTGCCGTCGGACACCCTCGTGCTGGCCACCGAGGCGACCGGACCGGAAGGTCACATCCGTACCCAGGTGCTGCGTGAGCTGTCCGCGGCGGGGATCAGCGAACAGGCCCTCAACACCGAAGGTCTGCGCATCACTACCACCATCGACCTGAAGGCCCAGCAGGCGGCGATCGACGCCGCTCGGTCCACGCTGTCCGGCGAACCCGGGGAACTGCGCACCGCCGTGGTCTCGATCGATCCCCGCTCCGGTGCCGTGCGCGCCTACTACGGCGGTGAGGACGGTGCCGGTTTCGACTTCGCACAGGCCCCCGTCCAGACGGGTTCGGCATTCAAGGTGTTCGGCCTGCTCGCCGCGCTCGACGACGGGATCGGCCTCAACGCGCGTTTCGACAGCTCCCCGCTCACGGTGGGCAATATCCGCATCGGCAACGTCGAGGGTGAGTCGTGCGGACGTTGCACGATCGCCGAGGCGCTCAAGCGGTCGCTGAACACGAGCTTCTACCGGCTCATGATGTCCATGTCGAACGGCCCGCAGAAGATCGCCGACGCCGCGCATGCGGCGGGGATCCCGCTGACGATCCCCGGGGTCGAGGGGCAGACGCTGAGCGAGAACGGCGGTCCGCCGGAGGGCGGCATCGTCCTCGGCCAGTACCAGGCACGGGTCATCGACATGGCTTCCGCCTACGCGACGATCGCCGCGTCCGGTGTCTTCCACGAGCCGTACTTCGTGCAGAAGGTCGTCACGGCCGACGGTGTCGTGCTCCTCGATCGTCCGCCGTCACCCGGCGAGCAGCGCTTCGACGCCGCGGTCGCCGACAACGCAACCCAGGCCATGATGCCGATCGCCGCATACTCGCGCGGGCACGCGCTCGCCGGTGGCCGGCCGTCGGCGTCGAAGACCGGCACCACGCAGCTCGGCGACACCGGGTTGAACAAGGACGCCTGGATGGTCGGGTACACGCCGTCGCTGTCGACGGCCGTGTGGATGGGCACCCCCGACGCCGGGGCGATCACCAACAGCTGGGGCGGGTCGATCTACGGTTCCGGACTGCCGTCGGACATCTGGAAGGGAACGATGGACGGCGCCCTCGAAGGCACGCCAGTCGAGAGCTTCCCGTGGCCGGCGCCGATCGGTGGTCAGGCGGGTGTCCCGAAGGACGCCGGCATCGAGACCACCACCGCTCCCCCGGCGCCGACCTTCCAGCTGCCCGACCTGTCGAACCTGCCGCCGATCACGATTCCCGCGCCGCCGGTCGATCTGCCCGTCCCGGTGCCTTCGCAGATCGAGGTGTTCCCCGGCGTGACGATCCAGATCCCCGGCTTGTAGATCCGCACTCCGCCCATCGAGGGGAGGTGGTTCGGGTCTACGGCCCGGCCAGCACCGCCGGCAGCAGCGCGGCCGAACAGTCGACGACCTCGTCGACGCTCGGTGTGCCTTCGCGGAACCGGTCGATGGCCAGCGACTCCACGAACGCCCACCACGCCCGCAGCCGCATGCGGGTGACGGGGGTGTCATCGCAGCCCAGCGCCGCGACGACCCGCTCGACCATGGTGTCGCGCATCGAGTCGTGGATGTCGCGGATCTGAGGGTCGGAGCCGACGCCGCTGTGGAAGAACGTCTGGTAGTTGTCGCCGTGGCGGTCGATGAACGACACGAACGGGTGCAGCACCGCCCGGAGGGGATCCTGCTCGTCCGGATCGGGATCCGCCGCGCGGAGCAACCGGCGTGATGCGGCGCCGACGACGGCGACGTAGAAGTCCTGCTTCGTGGGGAAGTAGCGGAACAGCAGGCCGCGGGAGATGCCGGCGATCTCGGCGACGCGGTCGATCGACAGGGCGTGGATCGGGCGCGTCGACAGCTCCTGCAGCCCGATCGCCACGAGTTGCCGGCGACGTTCCTCGGGTGGCAGGCGACGCCGTCCTTTGGACGCCTCTTGTCGCGGGGTGCTCACACCGATAGCCTAACTGAGCATCGCTCAGTTACGACCGCCCGACCGGGCAGATTCCCGGTCGAACTCGACGGAAGGCACCCGATGGATTTCGCACAGTCCGAGCGCAGTCGCGACTATCTCGAACGCCTCCGAGCGTTCATCGTCGCCGAGGTCACGCCCGTCGAACAGCGACTGCGGGCCGAGCGACGCACCCCGGGCGAGGGACGACGCGACATCGACGCCGCCGAGAGGTGGGCCGTCTCCCCCGAATTCCGCGAGCTGCAGCGCAAGGCCCGCGCCGAGGGCCTGTGGAACCTCTTCCTGCCCGACGCCGAACTCGGTGCCGGACTGTCGAACATCGAATACGCCCCGCTCGCCGAGGAGATGGGCCGCTCGCAGTTCGCCTCCGCGGTGTTCAACTGCGACGCCCCCGACACCGGCAACATGGAGGTCCTCTACCACTACGGCAGCGAGGCGCAGAAGGAACAGTGGCTGCGCCCGCTCCTCGACGGTGAGATCCGTTCGGCCTTCTGCATGACCGAACCCGAGGTCGCGTCGTCGGACGCGACGAACATGGCCGCGACCGCCGTGGTCGAGGGCGACGAGATCGTGCTCAACGGCCGTAAGTGGTGGAGCACCGGCGTCGGCCATCCCGACTGCAAGGTGCTCATCTTCATGGGCCTGACCGATCCGGAAGCCCACAAGTACCAGCGACATTCGATGGTCCTCGTGCCCTTCGACACCCCCGGCGTGAAGGTCGAACGCATGCTCCCGACGATGGGCTTCTTCGACGAGCCCGGCGGCCACGGCGAGGTGTCGTTCACCGACGTGCGACTGCCGCTCGATGCCGTCATCGCCGGTCCCGGACGAGGATTCGAGATCGCCCAGGGCCGGCTCGGTCCCGGCCGCATCCACCACTGCATGCGCCTCGTCGGGCTGGCCGAGCACACCCTCGAACTCGCGTGTCGCCGCGGCCTCGAGCGCACCGCCTTCGGCAAGCCGATCATCAACCTCGGTGGCAACCGCGAACGCATCGCCGACGCCCGTATCGCGATCAACCAACTGCGGCTGCTCGTCCTGCACGCGGCCTGGCTGCTCGACACGCAGGGACTCGCCGGAGCGCGCTCGGCGGTCTCGGAGATCAAGGTCGTCGCACCGCGCGTCACCCAGCAGATCGTCGACTTCGCCATCCAGATCCACGGTGGTGGCGGCCTTTCCGACGACTTCCCCCTCGCCGGTGCGTGGACGGCGGCGCGAGCACTGCGTCTCGCCGACGGACCCGACGAGGTGCACCAGGGGCTCGTCGCCCGGTTCGAACTCGGCAAGTACGCGTGAGAGGGAGATTTCGACGATGACCACACTTCCCGACAACGCCCGCACCGTTCGCGAGGAGGACGCCTTCGACGTCGACGCGGTCGCGGCCTGGCTTGCCGAGCACGCCGGCATCACCGGAGTGCCGGAGGTCCGCCAGTTCTCCGGCGGCGCATCCAACCTGACCTACCTGCTGCGCTATCCGGATCGCGATCTCGTGCTGCGCCGGCCGCCGGCCGGGGCGAAGCCGTCGTCCGGTCACGACATGGCACGCGAGTACCGCATCCAGTCGATGCTCGCACCGGTCTACCCCTACGTGCCCACCATGATCGGCCTGTGCACCGATCACAGCGTGCTCGGCAGCGACTTCTACGTCATGGACCGCGTTCCCGGAACCATCCTGCGGACGAATCCGCCCACGCAACTCGACCTCTCCGAAGCGGATACCCGCACCCTGTGCCTGCGCATCGTCGATCTGCTCGTCGAACTGCACGGCATCGATCCGGAGTCCGCAGGACTGTCCGAACTGGGTCGCGGATCCGGTTACGTCGCACGGCAGGTCGCGGGCTGGACGTCGCGCTACGCCAAGGCCCGCACCGACAACGTCCCCGACTTCGTCCGTGTCACCGAGTGGTTGGCGGCTCGGCAGCCGCAGGACGTCGCGCAGACCGTGATCCACGGCGACTTCCGGCTCGACAACATCGTCCTCGACGAGAACGATCCGCTGAATCCGGTCGCGGTCCTCGACTGGGAGCTGGCCACCATCGGCGACCCCCTGATGGACCTCGGCTCGTCGCTCGCCTACTGGGTCCAGGCGGACGACGACGACATGCTGCTGCTGACGAAGCGACAGCCGTCCGATCTCCCCGGCATGCTCACTCGTCAGGAGATCGTCGAATACTATTCCGAGCGAACCGGACTGCCGGTGGACGGTTGGGGATTCTACGAGGTGTTCGGACTGTTCCGCCTCGCCGTGATCGCCCAGCAGATCTACTACCGCTATCACCACGGCCACACCTCCAATCCTGCCTTCAAGGACTTCTGGATCGTGGTCGGCTATCTCGAATCCCGTTGCAGTGCATTGATCGATCGATACGAGAAGGAGAGCCGATGAGCCGCCCGCAGCGACGGAACATCCTCATCACCGGTGCGAGTTCCGGCCTCGGTGCCGGAATGGCGCGTGAATTCGCCGCGCGAGGAAGGAATCTCGCGCTCGCCGCTCGGCGCGTCGAACGGCTCGAGGAGCTGCGGGACGAACTGCTCGCCGCGTACCCGGGCATCACCGTGAGCGTGCGCGCTCTCGATGTGAACAAGCACGACGACGTGTTCACCGTCTTCCGCGAGTTCGACGAGGAGCTCGGTGGTCTCGACCGGGTGATCGTCAACGCCGGCCTCGGCAAGGGACAACCGCTCGGTACCGGCTACTTCCGCGCGAACGCCCAGACGGCGAACACCAACTTCCTCGGTGCACTGGCGCAGAGCGAAGCGGCCCTCGAGCTCATGCGGCCCCGTGGGCGCGGGCACGTCGTCCTCATCTCGTCCATGAGCGCGGTGCGGGGCATGCCGCGCAACCTGACGACCTACGCCGCGTCGAAGGCCGCCGTCGCCTCGCTCGGTGAGGGGATGCGGGCCGACCTCGCCGACACCGACATCTCGGTGAGCACGATCTTCCCGGGATACATCCGGTCGGAGATCAACGAGAAGGTGAAGAAGGTCCCGTTCATCGTCGACACCGAAACAGGTTGTCGCGCACTGGCGGCTGCGATCGAGAAGGAACCGGCCAAGGCGTACGTGCCGGGCTGGCCGTGGATTCCGCTCGGCTACGCGATGAAGGTGCTGCCGCTGTCGGTGATCCGGAAGATGGCGTAGGCGGGTCCGGAACCCACAGCGGCAACGGCGAAGGCCGCATCCCACGTGAGGGATGCGGCCTTCGCCGGAAATACTGCCGGAGAACGACTTACGCGTCGGCTCCGATGATGAACGCCTCGAGCTGGGCACGAGCGGAATCGTCGGCCATCTGGACCGGCGGGGACTTCATCAGGTATGCCGAAGCCGGGAGGATCGGGCCGCCGATGCCGCGGTCCTTGGCGATCTTCGCCGCGCGGATGGCGTCGATGATGATGCCGGCCGAGTTCGGGGAGTCCCAGACCTCGAGCTTGTACTCGAGGTTCAGCGGGGCGTCACCGAAGGCGCGACCCTCCAGGCGGACGTATGCCCACTTGCGGTCGTCGAGCCACTGCACGTAGTCGGAGGGGCCGATGTGCACGTCGCGGTCGTGGACCTTGCCGGCGAGGGGGCCGTTGAGGTTCGACGTGACGGCCTGGGTCTTGGAGACCTTCTTCGACTCCAGACGCTCGCGCTCGAGCATGTTCTTGAAGTCCATGTTGCCGCCGACGTTGAGCTGGTACGTGCGGTCGAGCACGACACCGCGGTCCTCGAACAGCTTTGCCATCACGCGGTGGGTGATGGTGGCGCCGACCTGCGATTTGATGTCGTCGCCGACGATCGGGACACCGGCGTCGGTGAACTTCTGCGCCCACTCGGGGTCGGAGGCGATGAACACGGGGAGAGCGTTGACGAAGGCGACGCCCGCGTCGATGGCGCACTGCGCGTAGAACTTGTCGGCCTCTTCGGAACCCACGGGGAGGTAGGAGACGAGAACGTCGACCTGGGCGTCCTTGAGCGCCTGAACCACGTCGACGGGCTCGGTGTCGGACAGCTCGATGGTCTCGGCGTAGTACTTGCCGATGCCGTCGAGCGTGTGGCCGCGCTGCACGGGCACGCCGAGCGGCGGCACATCGGCGATCTTGATGGTGTTGTTCTCGCTCGCGAGGATCGCCTCGGACAGGTCGAAGCCGACCTTCTTGGCATCCACGTCGAACGCGGCGACGAACTGGACGTCGCGCACGTGGTAGGGACCGAATTCGACGTGCATCAGGCCGGGGACGGTGGTCTCGGCGTCCGCATCCTTGTAGTACTCGACGCCCTGGACCAGGGAAGAGGCACAGTTCCCCACGCCCACAATGGCCACGCGCACCGCGGTGCTGTTCTCACCCATGGTCGGGTTCTCCTTCTTTGTTGCGTGCTGCTGACGACTGCTCGGCGGCGATGAGTTCGTTGAGCCAGCGCACTTCGCGCTCGCTGGACTCGAGGCCGAGCTGATGGAGCTGACGGGTGTAACGATCGAGTGTGCCGCTGGCCCGTCCGATCGCATCGCGGAGCGCTTCTCTGCGCTCCTCGACCTGGCGGCGCCTGCCTTCGAGAATTCGCATCCGCGCTTCGGCGGGAGTGCGACCGAAGAAGGCGAGGTGCACGCCGAATCCGTCATCGGTGTAGTTCTGCGGTCCCGTGTCGGCGACCAGCTCGGTGAAGCGTTCTCGACCCTTCGGGGTGAGCTGATAGACGCGGCGGGCACGTCGTTTCACGGGACCGGGAATTCCCGGATCCTCTTCGATGAGGCCGTCCGCCTGCATTCTCCGCAGAGTCGGATAGAGCGACCCGTAGGAGAAGGCGCGGAAGGCTCCGAGGAGCCCGGTCAGACGCTTGCGCAGCTCGTAGCCGTGCATGGGCGATTCGAGGAGGAGCCCGAGTATCGCCAGTTCCAGCACGGGTCACCTCCTGTTTCCGTTCGAACCAACCGATTGATACGACACGGAACTATATCGCGCCGATATATACGACGATACGCCCCATACGGTTCGTGTCACGTCCGGTTGCGGGCGGGCACCCTTCGCCGGACCCGATCGGACATGCGTCGGTGCCACCTCGACCACCCGTCTTCGATGTCCGGTGGGCCACTCCCCGCCCCTCGCCGCATCGCCCGCACGTACTCTGGAAGCCGTGCGAATTCAGCGGCAGGTGGTGGACTACGCGTTGCAGCGGCGCTCGCTGCTCGCAGAGGTCTACTCGGGGCGACGCGGAGTCAGCGAGGTCTGCGACGCGAGCCCCTATCTGCTGCGGGCGGCGAAATTTCACGGCCGGGGCAGCGATGTGATGTGCCCCATCTGCCGTAAGGAGCAGTTGACCCTTGTCTCGTGGGTCTTCGGCGACAAACTCGGTCCGGTGTCCGGGTCGGCGCGCACCCCCGAAGAGTTGGTGCGTCTGGCCGCCAGCCAGGAGGAATTCTCGGTTCACGTGGTCGAGGTGTGCCGCACCTGCAGCTGGAATCACCTGGTGCAGTCGTACGTCCTGGGATCGCAACCAGCACCCAAGAGCCCGCGTCGCCGGTCGACGGGATCGAGCCGTCGTACCGCCAGCGAGTGAAGGGGTACCGGCAACGTGCCCGTACGCTTTCTCGTGGAGTTCGCTCCTGGGTCCGACCCGCACGACCTGATCGTCGCGTCGTCCGCTGCGCACATCGTCGATCGACTGCCGTCCGTCGGCATCGCCGATCGGCTCTTCGTGGAGCAGTGTCGAGGCCGCGGCGTGATGCGTCGCGAGAACAGTTGGAGATGAGTACGTGAGTTCCCCCGACAACGAACCCGAGGACAACAAGGCCGTCCCGCCCCAGCGCAGCGGTCCCGCCGGACCGCAACCCGGGCAGCAACGTCCCGGTCCTCCTGCCGGTGCCGGTCAGGGACAGCCGGGTCCGGGACAGCCCGCTCCGGGACAGCAGCGCCCTGCCCAGGGCCCGGTGCAGGGTCGTCCGTTGCCGCCGCAACCGCGCCCGCAGGGCCAGCCGGGAGCACAGGGCCAGCAGGGCCGACCGGGCGGACAGCCCGGTGGTCCCGCAGGTCAGCAACCGCCGCGCCCCGGCGGCCGGCCGCCGTACCCGCCCCAGGCTCCCGGTCAGGGACAGCGTCCTCAAGCCCCCGTCCAGGGACAGCGCCCTCAGTCCCCCGGCCAGGGACAGCGTCCTCCGGCTCCCGGTCAGGGGCAGGGACCGGGCCCCCAGCAGGGCCGACCGGGACAGCCGTACCCACCGCGCGGACCGGTGCCCGCCCCGGGCGCCAACCAGCCGCGTAACCCCAACCAGTCGATGCCGCCGCGTCCCGGCACGTTGCCGCCCGGCGCGGTGCCTCCCGTCCAGCGCACGCCGCAGGCCGACCCGACCGTCGCCATGCGTCCCGGAGCGGACGCGGCAGGTGCGCAGCGTCCCGGAGCGGACGCGGCAGGTGTACAGCGTCCCGGAGCGGATGCCCCGACGCAGCGGGTCTCCGCGGCGAGCGCTGCAGTCGGTGCGAGTGCTGCAAAGAGTGCGAGTGCTGCGGACGATGCACCCACGACGCGCGTTGCCGGTGGCCCGCCCGCAGGCGGACCTCCCACGGTTCCGCCCGGTGGCGGTTCGGGTGGCGGCGCCGGGGGTGGAAAGGGCGACGGCAAGAGCAACCGCTGGCGCACGATTCGCCGGATCGGTTACGGCGTGGTCGCCGCCGGCATCCTCGTCCCGATCCTCATGTTCATGCTGGCGTACATCGTCCAGGACGTGCCGCGCCCCGGTGAGCTGCAGACGAACCAGGCCGCGACCATCTTCAACTCCGACGGCCAGGGTGTCATCACGAAGGTGATCCCACCGGAGGGCAACCGCACCGAGGTCGAACTCGACGCGATCCCCGTGCACGTCCGCAACGCCGTGCTCGCCGCCGAGGACCGCGATTTCTACAGCAATCCCGGCTTCTCGGTCACCGGCTTCGCGCGTGCCGCCCGCGACAACGTGCTCGGCCGCGACAGCGCCGGTGGTGGTTCGACCATCACCCAGCAGTACGTGAAGGTCGCCGTCGTCGGTTCCGAGCGGACGTTGACGCGAAAGCTCAAGGAGCTGGTGCTGTCGACGAAGATGGCGAACCAGTGGGCCAAGGACGACATCCTCGCGGCCTACCTCAACACCATCTACTTCGGTCGCGGTGCCTACGGCATCGCAGCGGCGTCGAACGCGTACTTCGGCAAGCCCGTCGGTGAGCTCACCGTCGAGGAGGGCGCCGTGCTCGCGTCGTCGATCCAGTTGCCGTCGCTGCTCGATCCCGAGCAGAACCCCGAGGGTGCGGAGGCGCGCTGGAACTACGTGCTCGACGGCATGGTCGCCGCCGGCACGCTCGATGCCGCCGAACGGTCGGGTATGAAGTACCCGGCCTACGTGCCGATCGCTGAGCTCGACAACGGCGACCAGTCGTCCGGCCCCGAAGGTCTGATCAAGAACCAGGTGCTCGCCGAGTTGTCCCGCGAGGGCATCGACGAGAACCTCCTCAATACGGCCGGTCTCCAGATCACCACGACGATCGACCCCCAGGCCCAGCAGTCGGCGGTCGAGGCGGCGCAGAGCAATCTCGAGGGCGAACCCGAGGAGTTGCGTACCGCGGTGGTGTCGGTCGATCCCCGGTCCGGGGCGATCCGCGCCTACTACGGCGGGGAGAGCGGTGTCGGTTACGACTTCGCCCAGTCCGGTCTGCAGACGGGGTCGTCGTTCAAGGTGTTCGGCCTGGCCGCCAACCTCGACCAGGGCGTGCCGTTGTCGCAGACCTACGACAGCGGTCCGCTGACGGTCAACGGCATCAAGATCGGCAACGTCGAGGGCGAATCGTGCGGGCAGTGCACCATCGCCGAAGCGCTCAAGCGGTCGCTGAACACGAGCTTCTACCGGATGATGCTCGAGATGGACAACGGCCCGCAGGCCATCGCCGACATGGCGCACAAGCTGGGTGTCGCGAAGGAACTGCCGGGCATCGGTGAGACACTCACCGAGCCGGAGGGCGTCGGCCCCAACTACGGCATCGTGCTGGGCCAGTACCAGTCGCGCGTGCTCGACATGGCCTCGGCGTACGCCACGCTCGCGGCGTCCGGCCGTCATCACGAGCCGTACTTCGTGCAGAAGGTCGTGACGTCCGACGGCGAGGTGCTCCTCGACCGTGGCACCCCTGCCGGTGAGCAGGTCGTCGATGCGGCGGTGGCCGACAACACCACTTCCGCGATGACCCCGATCGCCGCGTACTCGAACGGCCACGCCCTGGCCGGCGGCCGTCCGTCCGCGTCGAAGACCGGTACCGCTCAGCTCGGCGACACCGGCTCCAACAAGGACGCGTGGATGGTCGGTTACACCCCGTCGCTGTCGACCGCGGTGTGGGTCGGCACCGAGGAGGGCCTGCCCCTCGAGAACAGCTGGGGCGGCATGATCTACGGCTCGGGTATCCCGTCGGACATCTGGAAGGACACGATGGACGGCGCTCTCGAGGGCACCGAGGTCGAGTCGTTCCCGAAGCCGGAACCGATCGCCGGTGTCTCCGGCGTGCCGGCGTGGACCGCGTCGACGACAGCTCCGGCCACCCGTGAGCAGACCACCACCTCGCGTGTCGTGCCGAGTCTTCCCGAGGTTCCGGAGATCACCACGCAGAACGTGGAGATCTTCCCCGGCGTCACCATCCCCGTTCCGGGTGTCGCCCCGCAGACGACCACCCAGAACGCGCCCTCCCGTCCCGGTAACGGCGGTCAGGAGGAGGAGAGCGAGGATACCGGCGGCGGAACCGGCGGTGGTACCGGCGACGACTCCGACGAGGGTGGATCGCCTCCGCAGAACCGCATCCCGGGACTCGAGAGCCCCGCGATCCCGGGCGCGCAGGGAGGCGGATTCCAGGGCGCGCAGGGCGGTAGTCCCCAGGGCGCGTTCGAATACGCTCCGGCCGGGTAGCCTCGCCGCGTGAGCGACGACCGGGGATCCGACGCCCGGCCGGTGGTGTCCGCTGCACCACCGGCCGAGGATCGTCGTTCCCTGGACTGGCGCGACACCCCCGGGCGTACCGACCCGACGGTGTCGCGCCTGACCGCCGTCATCGGCGGTCCGGTGGGCCGGCACGCCGTGCTCGGGCGCACCCGCTTCTTCACTCCCCTGCGGGCGATGTTGCTGCTCGCGGTCGTCTTCCTCGCCTTCGGCTGGTTCACGAAGGCGGCCTGCGTCCAGCAGGGACCCGTCGGTCCCGACGGCGCGCTCGGCCTGGACTGGAGCGGCAACCGGCAGTACGTGGCGATGTGTTATTCCGACATCGTTCCGCTCTACGGTGCCGAACGGCTCGCCGAGGGCGCCTTCCCGTACCGGACGTCGTGGGAGGAACCCGGCCCGGACGGGCAGATGCAGACCCGGTACATGGAGTATCCGGTGCTCGCGGGGCTCTACCAGTACGGCTCGATGCGCATCGCGAAGGCGTGGGACGCCACACCGTGGCTCCCCGATGCACTGCAGGTCGCGATCTACTTCGCCGTCGTCGCGGTCGGTCTCGCGCTCGCCTGGCTCGTCACGGTGTGGGCCACCGCGATGTCGGCGGGCCGCAGGATCTGGGACGCCGCGCTCGTCGCGGCGTCACCACTGGTCGTGGTGCACGCCTTCACGAACTTCGATGCCCTGGCCACGGCCTTCGCCGCGGGTGGTCTGCTGGCGTGGGCCCGCCGTCGACCGGTTCTCGCCGGCGTCCTGCTCGGCCTCGGTGCGGCGACGAAGTTGTATCCCTTGCTGTTGCTCGGTCCGCTGCTGGTGCTGTGCCTGCGGACCGGCCACCTGCGGTCGTTCGTCCGCACCGCGGGAGCGGCCGCCGCGGCGTGGCTAGTGGTGAACCTGCCGATCATGGTGCTGTACCCGAGCGGGTGGGCGGAGTTCTTCCGACTCAACTCCGATCGCGGAGCGGATCCGGATTCGATCTACAACGTGCTGCACTCGTTCGTGGGCTGGCCGGCCTGGTCGGCCTCGACCTTCAATGGGGTCTCGCTCGTGTTGTTCGCCGCGGCCTGCGCCGCGATCGGGTGGATCGGGCTCACCGCGCCGCGCCGTCCCCGCCTCGCGCAGCTGTGTTTCCTTCTCGTCGCGGCCTTCCTGCTCACGAACAAGGTGTGGAGTCCGCAGTATTCGCTGTGGCTCGTGCCGCTCGCCGTGCTGGCCGTACCCCACCGGCGCGCACTGGTCGCCTGGATGACGATCGATGCGCTGGTGTGGGTTCCGCGCATGTACTACTACCTCGGTCCCGATCGGAAGGGGCTGCCGGAGCAGTGGTTCACCGCCACGGTCTTCCTGCGCGACGTCGCCGTCGTGGCACTGTGCGCGGTTGTGCTGTGGCAGATCCGGCGTCCGGTGCGGGATCCCGTGCGGTACGGCTTCGTCGACGATCCCGTCGGTGGTGTGCTCGACCAGGCTCCCGACCGTCCGCCACGATGGCTGCCCGCCAGGTTGCGACCTGCTCACCATCGGGTCACAAGAGAAGAATCATCCGAACGAGGGATGTCGGAGACTTCGTCGGTCCCCTAGGCTCGGGAACGAGCACGAGGGGGGACAATGGCGAGCGGCGGACGGGGATTCGGAGCGGGGACGGATGTCACCGCCTCACAGTTCACGACGTGTGAGTCGGCGTGGACGGTCGCGAGCGGCGACGCCACCGCGATCCCACGACTTCTGCGCGACCTGCATCCGCTCGTGATCGCCTACTTCCGGGCCCGTGCGAAAGCTGCCGGAGGTACCTTCGCCGACGCCGATCGTCTCGCCCTGGCCGCCTGCCGTGCGATTCTCGCCGGGCTCACCGCGCCGTCCGGAGCCGACCGGCCTTTCCTGCGGTTGGCCTACACGCTGGTCGCCGACGCGGCCGATGCCGAGTTCGCGAGCCCGCGGGCCTTCCCTCTGACCCGACTCCAGCAGGAGATCCTCATCCTGCGCACCATCGTGGGTCTCGACTCGTGGCAGACCGCGGTGGCGCTCGCCGTGGCGCCGGGACGGGTCGGTGTCGAGCAGCACGCGGCGCTGAGTTCCCTGCGCGCGGCCTGAACCGGGTGGACAGAGTCCGCATCCACGGGTGCGAGATGAACAGCCGCCTCGCCGCTTCGGTCTTCGAGTCCGCTGCCAGTCAGGTGAGCAGAACTTCCTTCTCGCGGGCGGGGTAAGTCCCGGGGAATGGTGGGAATCTGGTGAGGACATCCGGACAGGTCCACGGCGTGTCGACCCTCACCGGGGGGTGGGCCATCGCGTAGTGATCAACGAGTTACCTACCACAGTGACTCACAGAAAGCAGCTACGCGATGACCCACGATCATCCTGCCCTGCCCTGCCCTGCTCGCTCAGCTCGACGCACTCACCGGCGCCGACAGCGCCAGCGTGTTCGCCGAACTGATCCGCACCGGCCTGCAGGCATGCAGGCGCTGATCGAAGCCGAGGCCACCGACAAACTCGGTGCCGGCCGGTATGAGCGCACCGCCACCCGCACCACGCAGGCGTTGAGTTTGGCCAGGGTTCGTTTTGCCGAGATTCGCAGTACGAACTACCAGCCAGAGATAGGCGGCCGCACCGACGCGCACCACAGGCATCGGATCGGACCAGCTGCCGAACCACATTCGTCGGGCGTACCCGCACCTGCACGCGGGTACTCGCCCGGCCATGGCCACCGATCGCACCCACACAGATCCGTCGCTGCGACTGTCCGTCGGCCGGGAGCAGGTCGTGATCGACAACCGGTACGAGACAGCCTCGATCGT